>CAVEFW010000241.1:0-2084 GCA_963615035.1 Phocaeicola dorei | reverse complement strand
CGAAGCAGTGGAGCGCATGAGTGCGGAAGTCCAGTGAACTTCCGCACGAACAGCGAAACGTCGAAGCAAACACCCCTGTTTTTCTTTTCGCCTTCGCCTATAGTAAATAAATTGGTGCGCGCAGAACTTAGCGGTCGTTACATGTAAGCAAAATTCCATCAATGTTTTTTTAGGTGTTTTTGGTCTTATATCCAAAAAATCCTGCAAATTGTGATAGTAATTCCATGCAGATGGCAGATTTAGCTATCTCCGAGTGCTGGGGGCGTATCCCCCAGCTTCGTTTTAATGTTTTCATGAATGGCGAACTTAGCATATTTGTTGACAGGCTTCTTTGCGATTGTCCCTGAAATTTAATTATGTATTGCCTCGCCTTTATTACCGTTGCAATGTTTCGCAATTCTACACCGTGCGCAGCACGATCTCTTCGCCTGAGAGTTCTTGAGCATGTTTGAATATCTGGATTGCGTTGGAATGACCACCCAGGTCCGCTTGTTCTTTGTAATTTGCAATCGTGTCGCCGAAGTTGTCTTTGTATACAAAGTCATGACCTGTGTTATAGGGCGGGTCAATGTATATCATCTTTATTTTGCCGTGGTAAGCCCGTTGCAAAAGTTTCAAGACCTCTAAGTTGTCGCCCTCAAGATCTATTTTCTCAATTTCGCTCATTTTGAGGCCTTTCGATTCACTTAAAAACCATTCATCGTTGCCTATATGTTCGTTTCTTTCTCTAAAAACTGTGAACTTACGTTTGCTCAACCTAGCTCTCGCCCAAATGCTCAATCATCTTCCAAACCTTCTGCTTCTTGTTTCTCCTTAAAAAACTCTACCTGGCGCTCGATTTCCTCTTTCAGCTGGTCTTGAGTTGGAAGATACGTCATATACTTCGCCGCAAACAACTGCTCATTGTCGTTGAGGATAGAATAGTGCGCCACATCTTTGTCTGTCTCGGTGCAAAGAACTATTCCAAGTGTTGGGTTGTCGTCGTCTGCTTTCTTGAGCTCGTCATACATTTTGACATACATATCCATTTGCCCGATGTCTTGATGCGTGAGTTGCGTTGTTTTCAAATCAATCAAAACGAAACATTTAAGATGATAGTTATAGAAAACAAGGTCGATGAAAAAGTCGTTCAATTCTGTTCGGATGTGCTGTTGTCTTGCAACAAACGCATAACCCTTGCCCAGCTCGAGCAAAAATTTCTGCAAGTTTGAAATGATCGCCCCTTCAAGTTGAGTCTCTTGAAAATCGCTGTTTGGCGCAAGCCCCAAAAATTCTGCAACTACAGGGTTTTTGATGAACTCGTGTTTATCGCGTTGAAGAGGTTCTGTTAAGGCTTCCATCTCGCGTTTTACCGCTGGCTTTTTATCTATTTGAGATTTCAACAACCGATAGTAATACTGAGTTTGGATATTCCTGTCTAAAGTTCTTGAGCTCCATCCCTCGTTTGCAGCTTCATTCATATACCACTCGCGAGCACTTTCTTCTTCAACTCTTAGAAGCGATCGATAGTGTGTCCAAGAAAGCGGGTGAAAACTTTGTCCACTCACTGCGTGGACAAAGTCAGGAAACATTGTGTAAAACTTGACATATTGGTACAAATTCGACCTGCTAAAACCCTTACCGTATTCTCTGGTTAACTCCTTTGAAAGCCTATCGACAATTTCTTTTCCGTAAACATCTTCTCGACTTCTTTCTTTGAATTCTTCTGTTGCAATTCGCATACCTATTAACCAGTTTCTCTTAACAAGCGCAACATTTATGGCTTGATAGGCTGATGCTTGGGATGCGTTAACTATCGCTTTAGCATCGGTAACAATGTCGTTTGTTACCACGTATCCATCAATTGAGTTTTCGCTATTTGGTTTCGTTATTTCGTTCATGTTGCACCGTCCCGAGTCTTATTTTGTCTTTTCGCTTGCTTAAAAACTTCTCGCAAGTAGTATAAACGTTTAAATTGAATGCTTATGAGCACGACAAGCTCCAAAATGTGCGCGTCAACTTATTTATTGTAGCTAAGCGAAAAGAAAACACAGGGGTGTCTTGCTAAGTCTGAGCACAAAATTCTAAAATCGCTCGAACGAGCG
>CAVEFW010000240.1:0-3061 GCA_963615035.1 Phocaeicola dorei | reverse complement strand
AAATGACAAAAGAATGTTTTTGCCATCCTTAAATTTTTTTAAGTGTAAATGTTTCACATCATCAGTAAAGATACATTCATAGGGATGATAATGCGCAATACAAGGAGCACCATTATAATTAACGCCTAACGTGTTTTTATCTAATGAACTATTTGCATTTGCAACAAAACCCGTAACTCCATTACTGTTATCAGTCGCACCAATAAAAGGACGTTGACCTTCAATTTTGTTCCTGTTTTCAAGTCGTTTTCCCGATTTGATATCAAAGACCTCTTCCAAGGTTATCGGTTGCCAATTAAGATTGTTTAACGTCTCCATTATTTTTCCGCACCATCCTCAAACAGATATCCCCTGTTTTGCATCACCATCGAAAACTGAAAAGTAAGATAATCGCCGATTGCCTTTTCAAAATCGGCGTCGGTGGGAATTTCGTCGTTGAAGTAATAGAAACTGTGAAGCCATTCATCATCGGCGCGAACGGTTGACTCAACGCAGAATTTGGAAGGCGCAGACGCGCGACCATTCCACACATCCAACAGGTGAGCTCGTTTGTCTTTGGCACTTTCGCCCTCAACAAGACCAATGTGAGGACGCACCTCAAAGCCATCGTCGCGAAAATCGATGAACTTGCAAACTTTGTCTTCGTCGTGCGGTTCATGAGCGGTGAAAATGGCAATGACGGGGTTTGTGCCCACGCCATAGAAAGTGTCGGTGTTGCATGTGATAACACCCTCGAGCGTGTGATGTTTCAAGATGTTTTTCTTGAATTCCTTTTCAGCTTTCGTTTTGCCAGTCATAGAAGACACAGGCACAATCACCGCAGCGCGCGCGCCAACAACCAACGAATCAAGCAAGTGTTCCACAAACGAAAGCTCATATTGGCTCGGGTCGTCTTTGCTGCCTTGCGAATAGGGCGGGTTCATCATGCCAACCGTGGCACCTTTCTGTTGCACAAGTGAAGCGTTTTGGCGCAGGAAATCAGCACATTTGATGTTCGAGTTGCCGTCTTGGCGCAAAATCATGTTCGTTGCAGCAATCGCAAACATGTTGCTTTGAAGCTCAAAACCGTGAAGTTGTTTTTTCTTGATGTCTTTTTGCAGCTGTTTGTTGTTGTCTGCCCCCTTCAACATGTGATGCATCGCAGCCACCAAAAACCCAGCAGTGCCACAACAGGGGTCAAAGCACACATCATTGGGTTTTACATCCAAAAGGTCGCAAAATAGATCGCAGATGTGTTTCGGCGTTAAGATGATGCCCAGCGTTTGACCATCACCCCCAGAATAACTCATGAATTCGCCATAGAAACGCCCGATGAAATCTTCGCTTGAAGACACATATTTAATAGACTTAAACACGCGCTCTTGCAAAAATTCGGTGTAGAACTTCAAAGGCGTTTTATCCAGTTTGTCGTTGATTTCATTTAAGCGCGCACTCGTTTTTATGATTGCAAACTCGCTCATCAATTTGTCGCGTTTCGCGTCTGGCCCGACATTCGACGCTTTAAGCCTGCGCTGTATAGCGTCATAGATAAGTTCGCCGTCGGTGTTGGTTTCGTTGCCTTTAAGGGAATCAACTGAAAAAGAAGCGTCGTCTAGCGCGAGCAAAATTCCAGACACAACAAGCGGTTTGTCTTGATCTTTAAGCGACCCATACGTTCGCAAATGTTCGTGCAACTCTGCGGCATCACTCAAGATTTCAGCCGTTGTTTTTTCACTGTCTGTTGGTTCTTTTAACACATAGTGATAGTAATATTCGTCGATATTTTTCTCAGAGAAGTTTGCGAACGTGTCGATGTTGTCAAGTTGCATATATCCATCGCGGTCATCGCAATATAGCGGCGTGATCTCGTGGTGTTTTTCGTTTCCAGAAACTCCCACAGCAAACACCTTTTTGAAGTTGGTGTTTTGCGCGATATGTTTGCCATAAAACATTGCCCCGTTAACGGCATAATCGCTCACGGCTTTCGGCGACGCGTCAAGGATTTCATCTTCCGTTAAAAGCGCATGTTTAGAAGTGTCTGCCTTGTCTTCGATGACTAAAACGTAATCTTTAATGACTGACACAAACTCAGGATATCCAACGTTTCCCGTGCCTCGCTTTGAAGCTGTTTTTAGCGCGTTGTCAATTTCTATGTTGTCTGACCCTTGAGGCGTGAAATCGATTTTCTCGTCATCGAGCATCTTCCCAACCCAATAATCTGTTTTTACTTCTCGCTTTGCCACTTTTGCCCCTCCCAAAATTGTTTAATTTTTTGACGCAAACTATTTTACTCGTTGTGAATGTGTTTGCGAGAAATCATAATAACCTATATATGAATGGTTTGATGAATGGAGTACTAGATAAATCGTTGCTGCTATATCACAAATGATAGAATTTGCCATGTAAGTTTCCAACAAAGAAATTCAAAAAAGAGCTTGGTTTTTCAACAAGGAAAAGAAGATGAAAGAAATTACTGCAAATAATGGGCAAACTGTAACAGATGAAATGATTGAAGGTTGGGCTTGCGCGCTTGACAATGACATGTGGCCAAGTGGCTGGAAAAATGTTGGAGATATTGTTGAAGGTGTTCCTAAAACTGCTTCCACAAACACAGAAACCTTGTCGATCAAAATACCCGCTGCAATGAAAGTGGCTATAACGAAAAACGCCAAAGACTCAGGTCAAACGACGAGTGCCTTCGTGAGGGGATTAATTGAAAACTCACTAGTTTCTAGCAGTTAGAATTCAACATCAGCCAGTTCTTGTGAACGTTGAAGTGTCGACTTCATGCAAACTCTTTTTTTGCTGCTTGAGAGCTGACATTTTGACCATTTCGGAAGGTTTGAGAAAAGAAAAACAGGGGTGAATGCTTTGACGTTTCGTTCGCATTGATATATCAAAAGCTTTCAAGTTGAATGCTTATGACATGCAGGGGGTATTCTCGGAGGCTTGAACGCATGTTTGAATTAAAACTTAGTAACATTGTTTGCGAAAAGAAAAACAGGGGTGTTTGCTGCGACGTTCCGCTGTTCGCAAAAAGATTCACTGGATCTTTTTGCTCATGCGCTCCACTGCTTCGCGC
>CAVEFW010000239.1:0-3101 GCA_963615035.1 Phocaeicola dorei | reverse complement strand
CTTGGTCATAAAGTTTCTATGGAAGCTCTTCAAAAATAACCTCACATATAAACGTGCGAAATGACACACGAAAGACAAATTTGTGAGGAGGCAGTTATGGGTGAGATGTTTGCCTATGCGCGAGTTTCAACGAAAGACCAAAACTTAAGCAGGCAGCTTGACGCACTTGCGGCGTTTGGAGTGTCAAAAAAAGCAGTGTTTGCAGACAGAGCAAGTGGAAAAGATTTTCACAGACCAGAATATAAACGGTTGCTCAAAAACCTTCGCGCGGGAGATGTTCTTGTTATCAAAAGCATCGACAGGTTGGGGCGAAACTACGCGGAAATTCTGGAAGAGTGGCAACACATTACTAAAGATCTAAAAGCGGCAATTGTTGTGCTTGACATGCCGCTTCTTGACACCCGCGAGAAAAAAGGAAGTATAACTAACGTGCTAATTTCCGACATTGTTTTGCAACTTTTGTCATATGTGGCGCAAGTTGAACGCGAAAACATCAAGCAACGACAAGCTGAAGGAATTGCGGCAGCGCATGCTCGTGGCGTAAAGTTTGGTAGACCTAAATTGAAACGACCTAGGAAATTCAAAGCCGTAAAACAGGCTTACACAAACGGCAGCATCACCCGCAAGTGCGCGGCGCGTCAGCTAGGCGTGAGTGTGAGCACTTTCTCTCGTTGGGTAAACGAAGATGCCAAACAATAGAACTTTCTTTAGAAAATCATGGTTTTCGCAGTACAAGAACGAATTTTCGCAGGTCAAAAGCACGTTTTTGCTGCTCAGAGGCACATTCACGAGTTCAAAATGTACACTTTTTGAACCACCTCAATAATCACTATCAAGCAATTATTTTTCTGAAAGCATAAACGCCCTAACCCCTTACGCCAACAAAAATTCGGCAAACGGCCTTTAGTGAAAACACGCCACAACCCGCAGATTCAAAAAGTGTAGGTTTTTAGCTCAAGGATACGAAAGGAATAAAAAATGAAAGTTTACAAAGAAGGGCACAGTTCATACGGTCATTGCTGGATTGAAGGAGATGGGGTGAGTTTTTGGGTTTATGTAATGGACGGACAGTCGAAATATGGTCCCTTCAGTTCGCTAACTGCGGCTGACAGTGAATTCAGACGCTACTGTTACTAGGAGGAAACTATGTTTTGCTCTCAATGTGGCAAGCAAGTGCAAGAAGGCGCAGAATTTTGCGATGACTGCGAAACGAAAATCAAAAAAACAGACGACCTGGCAAAAACTGAAGAAACTAAGAATAATTACGTTGAATTTGACCCGCAACCCACTTGGGGGCAAAACACAAATGGCGTGAATATGGTTTACAAGATCCTAAACGAAAAAGATCAGTCTTGGACGACACAAGATAGTTCTTCTTACTTTGAGTGGGCTTGCCCTGGAGGAAACGGATATTTTGCTGCCGTGGCTGCCCATACTTCAGATGAAGATAAAAAATCATTGGATTTGCGCAAGCAGGCATTGAAAAAACTTTGTTCCAAAGTTGCAGAATTTGTAAAGAAAGATTACGACGTTACCGTATCTAGAACTGTAGAAAAAGAAAGAACCGTTACTATTGACGTTCCCAAAGAAAGAAAGGTTGGGTTGTTTAAGAAAGAACAATATATTGACCACGAAACCAAAACGGAGAAATACAAGGAAAACGAAACCATAACATACAAGGGGTGGAGATTAGAGAGACTGGTTAGAAAAAAAGATGAATACGTTTGCGGTCATATTGCCTATTGGACATACTTTGATTACTGTTTAGGTGCAAACGGTCAGTTGTATTTAGTTGTCTCTGAGCACCAAGACAGGAGTGAGAGCGATTTAATATACGAACCAAGCGAGCATGTTCTGGTCTTAAATTGTTTGTGCTATTCGCCAGCGTTTTTAGCGAGCACATTTTACAACGTGTATTCCGCAGTAATATCAGGAGCAATTGGCGCACTAGATGCTATTCCTATTGATGAAAACGATTCCTTGAGAAATGTCAATTTAGAGTTGGACGACGGCTTTTACTATAATTTCCCCATTCAGATAGACAATGTAGACTCATTTACCTATGGCTTTCTTAGCGGGGTAATTGAAAGAGTTGTGAATTTGTTAGACGATGCAGGAAAAGAGGCTTGTTGCCAAAAATATGAATACATGAAGTCTTTCCTGTATCCCGAAGATCAAGTCAGCACAGTAGACAAAGCAGAGGCTTCGACTGCACAACAAGGCAGCTCAAATCTCGAAAAGAATAATTTGAATGACATCCCCATAACCACAGACGATTTTGATGTAGAAATTTATGCCCTTATAGCCGCTAAAGCTTATGGACAACATACGGGAGATATTGATTATAGATTTGTCCAAATATTAATTCAATTTAGAACAGAGGTAGCAAAAGTAATCGCGAGCAAACACCAAGAGTTCATGCCAATTTATGAGTTTTTTAAGGAAAATCGCTGGAGCCCCGATTTTAATCTGCTTCTTGACGAGCTGGTGAAAACATCACATCTGATAGATGATATGGATTACGCTATCTTGCTTGCGGCTTTCGTTAGCTTTATGGAGAGAAGCGCAGATAGCGATTTACCTGTGGCTTATGCTGAAACAACAATCAAGGCGATACAAGCATCAGGAGGAGAAATTACAGAGGTTGCTTCGATGTTTTTGTTCTGCACAGTTTTATGGTTCTCGGATTACAGGAATTTCAAAGAGCGAGTATATGAAAATATCAAAAAACTAGTTTCAGAAAATTGGTATTCAGAGAAAGCTGAAATTGATCTTGAAAATGTGAAGCGTGTGGCTCTTAAGTAATTCAACTAAAGTCAATAGACCCAACGCTTTGCTCAAAAACTTAGAGCGAAATTAAAAGCCTGCTTGGCACTTCATCTCCAGAATACAGTGGCGTTGCACTTGTTAGCACAGTGGGCTCATTTGAATTGGCAGCCAAGAATGACGCTAAAGTCAATTGAAAGGGGGCAAGAGTAGCAGAAATCATGAGTTCAAAGAGCAGGACAATGCGCGTTGTGTTGCCTGTCGAAATTCGCGACAAATTCCGATAATTTGAAAAAATACCCAAAAGAAAGTGCAACGCCCCAGTCTCGCACAGC
>CAVEFW010000238.1:0-3137 GCA_963615035.1 Phocaeicola dorei | reverse complement strand
CCTGAAAATAAGATATTGCTGGTCAAATGAATCTATAACCTTAAAATTCTTTTTTAGGCGGGTAAACTCAAGGTTTTCTTTCAAGATTCGCAAACAAAGCGAATGGAAGGTGCCCACCCACATCTCGTTTAGGTTGACGAAGATGTTTCTCATTCCCAGCTCGTCTGTCAGACGCGTGACGAGTTCTTTGGCTGCCTTTTCTGTGAATGTGGCAATGAAGATGTTTTCAGGCTTTAAGCCTCTCTCTTCAATGAGGTAGAGCGCACGCTGAACAAGCGTGAAGGTTTTTCCTGTGCCTGGACCTGCTGTTATGAGCAGAGGACCATCAGTTGTGGTTATTGCCTCACGCTGTTGTTCGTTTGCTGTCCCGAAGTTAAACATATCGCTTCAAATCCGCTATCTCTTGACCTTAATTTAATCAACTTCTTAATCGCTAATTTTACATCATATTCAATAGATGGCTCTTTAAGGAACTGACATGCAAAACTCCTCAATTAACTTTGATTAACTTTTTAGAAACCACAGGATAACGACTAAAAAGGCGATTTTTCGTATTCTCGAAGGTGAACAGAGCTTTTCTGTTCACGGCGGAAGTTCCGTTCAACTTATCAACCAGCCGTGAAGAAAGGAGTTTCTATTATGAATAGAAACTTTGCAAGAGAAAACGCCACTCGTGCAGGGATCAAAGACATGTGGAACGCACATCTTGTTGAGGGCGCAACATGGACAAAGCAGGACAATCCTGTGGTTAAAACGACAGCAAGCGCACCACCAAAGTCAGTTGTTAGTTACAAAACGGCAAAGCAAATTGACAAGGCGAGGAGCAAAATTGAGCCCGAATACAAGGTTGATGCCTTTATCCATTTCTACATTGACGATGATCAATTTGACTGCAAAACCAGTGGAATTTGGGTTAAATCAGAAGAGTTCTTCAGGATTGCTTCGCACTTTGCTGGCGTCATCGGACCCGATTTCAGCATTTACGCCGATTTTCCGAAGCCTGTGCGCGATTTTCAAATTTATGGGATGCGCACAATCGAATTTGCGTGTAGTAAAAGAAACTATCCTGTGATTGTTAACGCGCGTTGGGGAAGCCCAAAAACGTGGAGCATCACAATCGACGAATTCCCAGAAAACTCAATGCTTGCAATTGGAACTGTTGGCTCGCGTTTGAAATACCTCGAAAACCAATACTGCTTCGACGCAGGCTTCAAACACCTTCTTGAAACGAAACACCCTCACACACTGGTTGTTGTTGGTTCTGCGAATTACCCATGTTTTGATGAAGCGAAAAAGCAAGGCGTTCGCATCGTTCAATTCGACGGTGACACCTGCAAACACTTCAAGGAGAGAAAGGAGAAACGAAATGAGTAAGCCTGAAAGTGGGCTCTTTAAAGGAACCGGCGGCTCTGATGATTTTTATGGCAATGCCGAGAAAGTGATTGCTGAAAGGGTGAAGGGGTTGGATTTAAACCCTCACCCGATTAATCAGAAACAGTTAAGTGCCAAACAAAGAGCGCGAATTAGGAGTAAAATCAATAACAGGACAGCAACCCGTGAGGAATACATGCGATATGAGTGGGACAAGAGATTTTCTAAGAGAAGGAGTAAAGGAATAAGACGATTTTGGCTTGAAGAACGTGATAGATTGCAACAAGGCAAATCACCGACAAGGGATTGGAGTAATGAGCAAATTAATGAAATCATTGAAAATAATTCAGCCTCGTATCAATCTAGACCTCTAGAAGCTCATCATACGTATAGCGCAAAAGAATTTCCGCATCTTGCGAATTTGGGAGCTGTAATATATCCAGCGACACACAATGAACATTTAAAAGGTTGGCACGGTGGAAGCTACCGAAAAAGCAAACCTGGCAGGCGAATTAGAAGAATTAGGGAATTTTAAGGAGGACCTATGAACGACAACAGTTATGAATTTACAATTGGACTGAAAATCAAAGAGAATGAAGTGAGCGCGAAAACTTTAATGTATCTCAAGAAAGAGACCAAACTGGGGCTTAATGAACTCAAAAACAAGATAGCTAAGGGAGATTACATTTTTCTCTATGAGGCGAGCAATGACAAAGGTTTATGGAAAATTAATAGTGCTAAAAGAGAACTTTCAAAACAGGGGGCAACTGTTCAGTTATTTTTGAACGATAGAGAAGAGGAGTCAGTTTTTTTCGACAATCTTGAAAAAAGGAACAGGGAAATTTCCGCTGAAGTAGGACTAACTGACGAGGACATAGATGACCTCTACTGGGACGTGTAGCTCATTGTTGAGAACTGGGTTGTCAGCAGGAACTGGCAACCCTTCTGGTTGGCAGCTGCTTGACAATTTCATTCAGGGCACTCTCATAATCTGTATTCAGACCAACCGTGTAGTTTTCGGTTTTTGTGCAAACAGAAAATCGAGGATCCGTTAAAGCTTTTTCGAGAAGGTCTTTTCTAAAGGGGATGTGAGCTGTTGGAACGTTGCCAATTCTCGATTTGAGACAGGGCAAATTGTCCCAGCGTGCAACAACCCTGTCTGACAATTCGCATCCACAACCAACATATTTAAAGCCTGGATAGACTACAATCACGGGGAGCTCTTGCTTGTCAATTCCATATGTTATTTCTTCATACAGGGCTCTGCTTTGATTTGTTATGTCACTTAAAAAGAGAATGATGTTTTTAGACATTCTTAATCGCTCATGTAACCTCGGCTTCAAGGTGCTTTCCCAATCGCTTTCGTCGCGGACATTGTAAGTTTTCCCATGCGCGTCTATAAAAGGAAATTGCTTGTTGCCGTCCTTCCAATCGTTGATAATTCGATAGTAGCAATAATCCTCAGCCATATATAACCCAAAGTATTTATCAATTTGAGTTTCGTCAACATAGAAGGCAGTGTAATTAGCATTTCTGTAAGTCATTATTCCACTCTCAAGTTCAAATTTTCAAACACATCAGATAAAGCAACGATTGTCACTTTACCCACAAATGAATTGCTCTCTGGATTGAATGCATCGCAAATTGCATCAAAAGATTCTTGATTAGAAAAACCAGTCCTCGACAATCCTGTTCCAACCAATGGAAGATAAATGTCAAATCCTTGCCCATTCTGGTTGTAGAATTTAACGAGCGACTTTATGACC
>CAVEFW010000237.1:0-3234 GCA_963615035.1 Phocaeicola dorei | reverse complement strand
GTTTATTTCTGGAGATTTTAACATGCTAGATTTGAGATATGGAAATAGGTAATCCTCTTCTATGAAAAATGTGTCATCTAGTTTGTTTACATAATGGTCTCCATCTCGCTTTAATTCCATAATCTTGCTGCAATCGTGTTTTACACCTTGACGCCAATTAAGGATTGATTTTCCTTGGATAAAATGAACATTATCGGGTAGTTTTCTGTGAATATTACCATCTGCGCATACCAAATCAGACTGAACCGAGGGGCTTGAAATATCAGATTCAGAAACCTGAAACGAAGAGGACCTTAAATCGCAAATAAAAAGGCAAGCTGGTGCACTTATGTCAAAAACTGCTTTGCTGTTGAAGTTTATAATTTTGCATTTGGCATCAGTCTTTCTTTTAGAGAGCTCAATACAGATGCTGCGTGCAACATTTGTTTTGCATAGCATTGCTACAACGCCACTATTAGCGCGTAAAACCTCTATGGACCTTAAAATCATCCATTCACATATGTCAAAATTGCTAGCTCCAGTTATTGCATCTGCCCCCGCAAGACCTTTAATATTTTTTTTGAGTGGGAGATTGGAACTTTCAAAACCAGATAAATAAGAATTTGTAACCCACGGGGGGTTGCCTAAAAACAATGTTTTCTCTGTAACATCGGTCTGAGTAATAGTTTCATTTTTTAAGTAATCACCGCATTTGATGCTTACTCTTGGATTATGGGAATATTTATCCTCTAATTTGGAAACATACTGTTGGTTAATTTCAATGCCAAGTATTGATGCTTGGGGAAATTCCTTTAGAGCTGCATCGATAAAATTTCCCTCACCACAGGTCGGCTCAATAATTTTTTTAGGGACAAAATCACACTGAGTCCTTAAAACACTGCAACACTTAGTCGCAAAAGCTGCTGGTGTTTGCCAGTCTCCATATTCTTTGCGTTTATCTGTCATAATTTCTGACACCATAAACATCATTGTCAAGAGCGATTACTCTTCTATAGTGCAGCCTCCATTGCAGTGCATTTGAAATAGTTAAATATCCCTGTAGTGGAGGGTTTTGTAAAACCTCTTCTGCTAAGGCATCTAACGTAATTTCGTCACTAGGAAGCCCTTTGTCAATAAAAAGACCAATTAAATCTTCTTTATTTGCGCCTTCCTTTAACATTGCTCTTATCATCTTTAGCAAGGTATAATCACCTGTCATTTTCTTATCAATGAGAACCACATGCTTAAAGTCTAGAACGCACGAATTCGCCCCATCTTTCTTCTCATAAACAAAAATCAGAAGATTGTAACCTAGACCATAAATCTTTTGCCTTGGTTCACGATATGGGCAAGAGCTTTGAGGCTGCATGATAGAAGTTACTTTAATGTCGCAATTTAACCTTTTGTCGGGTATATCTATTCCCTTTGCAGAATTTCCGAGTTGGATATCTGGAAACAATGTTTTTAACCTCTCTTGAAACAGATGTTCAACATAAGTTCCAACTGCTTTACCATCAGTGATGCCTACAAGAGGCGCGTGATTGATCCCACTTTGCAACTCAGCGAAATCTTTCGCAACTTGAAAAAGAATGTCTGTATTTAACTTTTCAGCCAATTTCTTAACCTCATACAGTAATTTTAATGCTTTCTTTATTTGTTATATCCTGCTGCGGCTCATATGAATATTCTGACTTTATGCTTAAGCTCTGCTTTTAAACTTAAAAGCGCGTTTTGCGCTTCTGAGTCTGTCGCGTCAATTCTGCCTCGCAACAGTTCAATTTTGGTCTCAAGTGCCTCGCGTTTTTGTTTGCTTAAATTAGTCATGGGGCAATTATAGCAGGCAAAGAAATCCTATGCGCATATTGCAAAACCAATTCTGACAACTTTTGTCAACCATTTGTCAACCACATGATAACGACTTTAAAGGCTTTGTTTCGTATTTTCAGACGCGTTCATATTGTCAAACTCGAAGGCGACAAAAACAAGTGAGACTTGCAAGCACTTCAAGGAAAGAAAGGAGGCACAAGATGACTAAACCAGAAAGTGGGCTTTTCAAGGGCACAAGCGGAACTGATGACTTCTATGGAAACGCAGAAAAAGTGATTGCCGAAAGGGTAAAGGGGCTTGATTTAACCCCACACACGATTACGCAAAAACAACTGAGTGCCAAACAGAAGCAGAAAATAAAGGGTAAAATTGAAGCAAGAATCGCAACAAGAGAAGAATATGCGCACTATGAATGGAGCAAAAGGCTTGACCAGCGAAGAAAGGCAGGTGTTGACGAGTTTTGGAAGGCGGAAAAGGGACTTCTTAAATCGGGAAATCAACCCACGAGAAACTGGAACACAGAACAAAAACAAGCCATTCTTAGTGATAAGAAGCCGACATTCAACAATCAAACATTGCAGTCGCATCACACATATAGCGTTTCGCAATTTCCTCATCTTGCTAATGTTGGAGGTGTTATATATCCTGCGACAACAAAAGAGCATTTAAAAGGTTGGCATGGCGGAAATTACAAGAAAAGCAAGGCAGGAAGGCGAATTAGAAGAATTAGAGAGTTTTAGGAGCCTAAGATGAAAAATGTATTTGAAATCAAGGTGACAGCAGCCAATATCCCAGCAAAGGCACTTATGTTCATTAAAAGCAAAACAAATGCGCCCCTTTCGGAGGTAAGAAATTCCGTTGAAAAAGGTGTTCCAATTTACGGTTGTGGGCTAAGTGACGACGCAGGCATTGTGCGTATAATTAAGATGCGCGAAAAGTTGTTGGAAATGGGTGTTCAAACTGAGGTTTTGGAAGATGGAGAGCCTATATCCATAGAATTGTTGAAAAACACTCTGGAGTCCCACATTGACACTGCTCGGGAGGTGGGTCTAATTGACTACCTCGAAGAAATCCAAGACAATTAGAGCGCATCTTTCGAGAGTTTTACAGATATTTTGAAAGAGTTAGTTGTCAGCACGGATTGCCAGCAAAACTGGTAGCCTTCCTAGTTGGGTCGTGTCGCTTTAATGTGGGCGGTCTCTCCTCCTCTTGAATTTCCTAGGTAATCACTCCAAACACTGGTCGCGAAATTTCACGTCGTTTTTTTTTGTTCCATGTTGTTAAATACCTTTCATCCAAATTTTTCTATGTCCTTAAAAAATTTGTCTATGATTCTATAGCCATTTCAGGTTTATTGTGTTTTTTGCGCTTTGAGTTTTGTGCTTTGAGTTTTTTTACGCAAAAAGAAGAGACACTTCTCCAGAAGCT
>CAVEFW010000236.1:0-3262 GCA_963615035.1 Phocaeicola dorei | reverse complement strand
TAGGGGTGTTTGTCGCTTGATGTTCCCTGGTTGGTGCCAGTGGTATTCCATGGCAGGTAATTGCCGTTTTTCACTGTGGCATAGCTGGATGAAATCCAGGTTGTCCCATCGGCCACAAATGCAATATGATGGCCTTTCGCTGTATCCGCGCACTGGTAGTATGGGTCAATATGTGCGATAAGAAAGCGAACTTTGTAGCTAGATGTGACAGCAGCGTAACCATCAGACAGTGAAACGTCTACATAATCACTAACTCGCAAGCCCTTGAAATTAGCGTTTTGAATACGGTTGTGAAGTGCGGTCCACACGGTGCCAGAACCAATTTCGTCTTTCAAAACGGTTGTAAGGTCACGTCCTGGATAAAGTTCACGTCCTGGATATTTTCCAATAATTGAAAGTTGATTGTAAGTGGCCTCATCAGATGTGGCCGCTCCAAACCATTCCTGGGGAACCTGCACAAAACTAGAACCGTCGCGATACTTGAGCGTGGCCATTAAATCACCTGCTTAAATTTCATTATAAGAAATTTCTTCTTCTTCAGGTTCCATTGCCTGAAGTTCGTTGATGCGGTCGCGGAAACTTTGACGCTTCTCTTTGATTGCGGCGTACTCATCTGCGGGTAACTCGCCTTCAGCGAATTTAATAGCTTGATAATCTGTTTGAGAGAGAAGATTTTTCAGAGCGTTAATTTCACCCTCAATTTCATTTTTTGTCATATCTACTCCTTTTCTGCTTGCATAGCCTCTATCATCAAATCATAAAATAATTCATCTAAATTTTTTACAGTTTTATAAGTATTCATGCGCAAGCGCGTTTTACCAACTTTTTTACCTGTGTCATGCTTGCGGACAAAACTGCCGCGAATGGAGGCATACGAATTGATTGCTTGCTCAACGGTCATTTCTCCTGATTTTACCAATCCTGCAAGCTTTTTTATTTTGCGTCTTACGCGAGTGACATTCTTTCTGATTGGCCGCACAACAATCTTACCAGTGTTGGTATAATGGAAGCGTTTTTTGAGAAAGACAAATCCCCTGCTCAATTTAACAATCTGCGTCTTTTTTGTGTTGATTGTTATACCTAGAGAATCACATAAATCAGTTGCGGCTTTTAAGAACTCCTGAAGAGTTTGTTTGTCTTGGGCGATATAATATGAATCATCCATATACCTGCCGCTATATTTTATCCCTGGCCATCTTTCTCCCAAACGGTCCAAGGGAGAGGGTAAAGATACAGCAAGGGCCTGGTTTGGTTCACTTCCCAAGCCAAGCCCTTCTATTCCATCTCTCTCAATTTGCAAAAACAAAAAACGTTTTATCTTGTCATCTATTGGCAATCTGAGCACTTGACGCTTAATCACCTCATGATTAATGCTTCCAAAGTAATTTGAAAAATCCATAAGAAGAATATATCCATTTTGCCCAAATTTATTATAGTGGTCCGCGAGCTGTCGTTTCAACCTAATTAGAGAGTAATCAGTGCCACGACCTTTAACATTTGCGCCGCACCCAGGAGTGAAAGTTGGTTCTATAGCAGGAATTAGAATATTTTGTGCTACAGACTTTTGAATAACTCTTTCTGAAAATTTTGGTGCGGCAATGTATCGAACTTTTCCTCTTTCGCAAACTGTAAAATAAGATAGTTTCTTGCGGACATCTTTTTCGATTGTCAAACAGTGTTGAGCATGCAATATCTGTTTAAAAACATGCCGCATATAATCTTGCACAGTATATTTCCATTTTACTCCACGAGACGATTGAAACGCAGCTTGATATAGATTTTCTATGCTTGCGGCCTCTGACATTGTATACTGCGCCATTTTCGCTTGTCTTTTTGCAGCTCTTTTTGCGTCTCTTCGTTGCCGTCTTGCGGCGTGACGTTCTTGACTATTGATAACGTGTTAAAAAGAAAAATGCGGCGAGGCGTGGCTTAACTCCCTAAAAGACACTAGAGAGTCGCATCTATAAGCCACTTATGGAAGAGTAATGAAATCAAAGCAGACGCGAAAATCTTTAACCATGCAAGAAGCGGACTACCTTCCAAGCCTGACCGATATTTACGAAAAGACCTTTTATCACACAAAAGACCTATTCGAACGTCTTTCCTTCCTTCCTTATTCGCGCGGGGCCGATATGCATCGATATGACCAAAACTGGCGAGTTTATAATGGAATCCAACGCGGGGCCGAATCCAATCATTCGTGGCATCATTGTAGTTGGCATTGCCATTGTTGTTGACATAGCACACGTCAGACGAGGACCCACTCCTGACCGAGCGAAGCCACCAATTGACACGTTAAATAAGAAAAGGCGTGCGGAAGAGTCTTTCGTAAATTTTTTCTTTTATCCCCCCTCCTGAAACTAGTTGTTACTTTTGATTTTTGTATTTTTGATAGCACCCGCAAGAAGCTTTTGTTCTTCGGTGCACATGTTTGCAATATCACATAGAGTAGTCAAATTGACTTTTGAAATCCCATATACTAGTTGGTGAGCAGCCAATGTCTGCAAATCCTCAAGAAGCTGCAAGTTATCATCATTCGCTCGGGTATAATAATATTTCCTGCGCTCGCATTTTTCTGCGTTGGTTGGGAGGCACGCACTGCCAATGTTAATATTGTGCACCATACTCCTAGCTGTTTCGTTTAATGGTTTTGAGAACGCTCCTCGCATTGACTTCGGGATAGCAGCAGACTGACCAAGCTGCAAGATTTTAGCGCGAATATCAACAGCGTTAGAATAAAAATTTAGAGAGCTAAGCGTTCTCATTCTTTCTGGAACAGACATAAGCAGCACCTCCGTGATATCCTTCCCTTGCAACCCAGCTTCTTTTTGTTCTTTAACCATAGCTCGCAGAGCATCTAGTGTTTTATTATCATTCATAACTATAAGTTCCACCTCCTTCCCCATGTCGTTTTGTTAGCTATATTATACCACAGCAACCCTAAAAAGTAAACAAAAAAATAAAAAATACTATTTGGAGTGTGGGCAAGGGCACTGGCGGCCCCTGCCCGATGATAAGTGTATAGTGGTCGGCTATGTCTAGCCTAGAAGGAAGCCAACGCGGGGCCGAACCCAATCAAACGTGGCATCACCGTAGGGGGCACCGCCACCGTGGTCGACACAGCACACGCCAGACGAGGACCCACCCCCGACCGAGCGAAGCCACCAATGGACACGATTACCATTCAATCTATGCGCCGTATCTTTAAACAAATCAAATTGACAATCGAAACCAACTGACCAACCTTTTGTTCCCCAAACAC
>CAVEFW010000235.1:0-3560 GCA_963615035.1 Phocaeicola dorei | reverse complement strand
TCGCTTCACGGTTCCAAGTTCAGCTCCACCCCTATAAACTGAAGCAAACGCGCACTTTGATATACACAGCATGAGCGCGGCGTCGGCGAGGGCGGTTAGAAAAAGAAATTAGGGTTGAATGCTTTGACGCTCTGCTGTTCGCGAAACCGCTTCGCGCTTTCGCTCATGCGCTGCGCTGCTTCGCACCTATTTAGTAAAATCGCTCATTCGAGCGATTTTTAAATTTTGTACTCAGACTTAGCAATACACCCCTAATTTCTTTTTCATCTGACAATAGAATTGTTTTAGCTCCTGCAAAACTGAAGCAAACGCGCACCGTGATGAAGCGACGCATGAGCGCGACGTCGGTGGGGGCGGTGGGGGAGGCTTCGATTTCTTTTTTGTTTATTTTTTTCTTGAAATCTGCAGAAACCTCGTACACCCCCCACATGCTCATAAGCGATGTTGTTTAAAAAAGTGCCTGTATGAGCGCGGCGTCGGTGGGGGCGGCGGGATGTTGTTGTAGCTAATTCTTTTTTGACAGTTAAGTAGACTAAACCTTGATGAGTTTTGATATAGATGATATCAGCGAACCACGCTTTGGTTGGTGCGTAGTAATTCCGCTTTTTATTCATTGTAATCATCTTTTAACTCATCTTTGATGAAGTTATATTGTCGGAGAGGAAATGGTTCGTCTTTTAACTGAAATGTAGAACCAGTTTTTAGAGTGCCGTAAACGTCAGAATTGATTTTAGGTGTGGTGATCTATTCCTTAGAACTCCTTAGAAAAACTTAGAAGTCCTTAGAGCTCCTTAGAGATACTTAGAAACTTTAGTGTATAATTGGTTATAATTTGAATAAAGGGGAAGTATGACTGAGCAGTTAGAAAATCCATTTACCCCAAGTTTTGGGGAGATGCCATCGCACATTGCAGGCAGACAGCAAATTATTGCAGATGTGACAGGTGCATTGAAGAGGAAAAGCCGCTCGCCTGAGTTAACATGCCTTTTTTCTGGTGCTAGAGGCACAGGTAAAACAACCCTTTTGCAATACCTTGCTGGCAAGGCTGAAGGTAATGGTTGGGTTTGCGCGAACGCCACGGCACTGCCAGGAATGCTTGACGATTTGGAAATAGCTATCCGTGAAAAAACTTCACATTTGGTAAACGGTTCTTCAGGCAGGCGTATTACGAGCATTGAAGTTGCGGGAATAGGTGGTGTTTCTTTTGCCAGTTCTAGTGAGCCAAAAAGTAATTGGCGAAGCCGTGTGACGAAGTTGTTGGAAGAGCTCGATGAATGTCAAACTGGTCTTATGATAACAGTTGACGAAATAAACCCAGAATTGCCTGAACTCATTGAACTTGTTGCAATCTATCAGCACTTTGTTCGAGAAGGCAGAAAAGTATCACTTCTTTTGGCGGGATTACCTGGCAAAGTTTCGAATATTCAAAGTGATAAAACAGTTTCTTTCTTAAGGAGAGCCCAGGGCTATTCGCTTGGAAGAATAGATGACTTTGATGTCAAAGAAGCTCTTAGGTGCACCATTTCAGAAGGTGGCAGGGAGGCAGAGTTGGCAGGAATTGATGCGGCAGTGCAGGCAATTGCTGGCTTTCCTTTTTTGCTTCAGCTGGTTGGTTACAGAAGTTGGAACGTCGATCCAGATTCTCGAGTGATTTCTTCAAGTGATTTTAAAGAAGGCATTAACATTGCAAAGCAGGAAATGAAGGCGCGAATTCTGAAAGCAACCTGCCTTGAACTTTCGGAAAGTGACACTAAGTTTTTGCTTGCAATGACAGAGGATAAGGGCGACAGCAAAACTTCAGATTTAGTCTCACGCCTTGGCTGGTCAGACTCTCAAGTTGCACAGTATAGAAAACGCATGATTGATGCAGGGATTGTTGGCTATCGTGGCAGAGGCGTCGTGGGCTTCGACTTGCCATATTTCAAAGAGTATTTGTTGGAGAATTTATGAAATGGCATAACGGCTTGAGTGCTGTCTCAAACTTTGACTCGTTGAAATTTCGCCCTAGCGCAATTTTACTAAATAGGCGCGAAGCAGTGGAGCGCATGAGTGCGGAAGTCCAGTGAACTTCCGCACGAACAGCGGAAACGTCAAAGCATTCACCCCTGTTTTTTCTTTTCGCTGAACTGCGGCAAATAAGCTGGCGCAAACACCCATACTAATAGACGTTACATGAGCGTCGACGTCTGTGGGGGCGGTTAAGAAATAAAATTAGAGCTGAATGCTTTGGTGATTCGCTGTTCGCAAAACACTTTGCGTTTTGTTTGGAGTTTTAGCTATTATTACTTTGCGTTTTATCCGTATATTTTGCTATTATTACTTTGCGTATTGATGAAAGAACGGAGTATAGCGTGGAACTTACCCGAGATATATACAATAAGTTGCTTCAATGGAAAGCATCCTCAAAAGGCAAAACGGCTCTTTTAATTGAAGGTGCTAGACGTGTTGGAAAATCAACAATGGCTAAAAAATTTGGCGAAGAGAACTATAAGACCTATATCCTCATAGACTTCGCTAAAGCATCGCCGGAGTTAAAGGCGAATTTTGAGAATAACTTGAGTGATTTAAACACTTTTTATCAATTTATCTCCCTAGAGTTCAATGTGCGTCTTTATAAAAGGGAATCACTTTTGATTTTTGATGAAATTCAAAAATTTCCAAAGGCCCGCGAGGCTGTTAAATATTTAGTTGAAGATGGGAGATTTGACATTCTGGAAACTGGCTCGCTCATCTCAATTAAAGAGAATGTGTCGGATATTGTAATTCCTTCAGAGGAAGAAAAAGTCAAAATGTATCCGTTAAGTTTTGAAGAGTTTGCGCGTGCGTGTGGACAAAGTTTATTGTTAGAGCATATTGCTGAATGCTGGGAGAATAAAATGCCCCTTGAGCAGCGCATGCACGAAAAAGCGAATCATTTACTCTGGGAATATATTCTGGTTGGTGGAATGCCTCAAAGTGTGGTTGCTTACCTTAAAGGAGATAAGAGTTTCGCTGATTCTGATGTTCAAAAACGCAGAATTCTTGAATTGTATGCAGACGACATCAAAAAATCAGCTTCTCGTTTTAATTCGAGAATTTCTGCCTTGTTTGAAGGTGTTCCAGGGTTTCTTTCACAGCACGAGAAACGAATAAAACTAAATCAGATAGACTCAGATGGAGTCTTTAGCAGATATGATGAACCTTTGTTTTGGCTTGATGATTCCATGATTTGCAATTTGTGTTATCGATGCAGCGACCCTAATGTCGGATTCGCGTTGCACAGAGATGCGTCGAGTGTCAAGTGTTACATGGCAGACACGGGTTTGCTGGTAAGCCATGCTTTTTCCGAAAACGAGATTTCAACTCAGAATCTCTATAAACAAATTATGGGGGGCAAGCTTTCTTTGAATAAAGGTATGCTCCATGAAAATCTTGTTTCGCAGATGATTACTTTTGAGTCCAGAAAACTATATTTTTACACTCATTATTCTGAAGAGTTGCACAGAAACGATGTTGAGATTGATTTTTTGTTGTCAAATGAAAGCAAGACAAACTTTAAGGTTTTTCCCTTAGAAGTTAAG
>CAVEFW010000234.1:0-4030 GCA_963615035.1 Phocaeicola dorei | reverse complement strand
GGTGATGATGCAGCCCTGTTTATGCGTGTTGAACAACAACGCCCGCATCTTCCCATAGTTGTATTTGTTTTTGGCTATAACCATGCTCACGAAGAATTTCCCGACTTTTGCAGCTGACCTAATTAAATAATCCAATCTTTGCCCAGTTCAATGGGCATTTATTTTGTCAAGATTTTATGACTTTTTTGGTTGTTGTATGGCTATGTATGGTATAATCAAAAATATATATCTATGCAGGTCAGGATAAAAAGATGTATCTCAGAAAATCAAAAAAGAAAAATGGGCGGGTATATCTCACTATTGTGCAAGGCTATCGCGATGAAAACGGTAAAAATAAAGCTAAAACAATTAAAAGCCTCGGTTATGTTGATGCACTTAAAGCAGACTTTGATGATCCTATTGCTCATTTTGAAGCTGAATGCAAACGCATGACAAAAGAAGAACAAGCTAAAGATGCCCCCATTGCCCTTAGTTTTTCTCCTCTTCAAAAAATTGATATGCGTACCGATCAGCAAATAGAACTAGGCGCTGTTTTGCCAAGTGCTTACTTTCATCGTGACTTAAGGATATGGTCGTTTTTTGAGAAAAAGCGCACAGCACGTAAGTTTGATTATGATCCCTGTCGCATCTTAGAGCTTTTAGTGTGGGATCGCCTATCTCATCCTTCTTCTAAAAAGAAAGCCTGGCAAGCACGCAAACGTTTTCCAAGGAAATGTGAATTTAGTCTTGATGATGTTTATCGCTCGCTTGACTATTTAAATAAAAATGCCGATGCACTTATCAAGCACATGGATACTTCTTTAGAAGATGTGCGAGGAGTGCGCAATAAAAGTCGTCTCTACTATGACGTTACCAATTATTATTTTGAAGTTGAAAATGAAGATATAAATGATGGGGGTTTGCGCAAGCGTGGTGTGTCAAAAGAACACAGACCTAACCCAATTGTTCAAATGGGGCTTTTACTAGATGGAGACGGGATACCTCTTGATTATGAGATCTTTCCTGGAAACAATAACGACATGACAACTATGATGCCCATCATGAAAAAAGCCAAACTTCGCTCAGACAACAATACAAAACACGAACGTATAGTTATTGTCGCAGATAAAGGACTTAATACCTCAAACAACATTGCAGCGACTGTTCTAGATGGTAATGGGTTTATATTTTCTCAATCGGTGCGCAAGGCTAGTAAAAAACTAAAGACGTGGGTATTAGATGAATCGGACTATATATCAAATAGTTCGCATAGTTTTAAGATTAAAAGCCGCAAGAGTGAAAAAGTTATCACCGTAGTAGGAAAAGATGACAAAAAGTACAAGGTTAGCATTCCGGTAAAAGAAGTAGCCTTTTGGTCAAAGGATTTCTTTGAGCGAAGCAGATATGAACGAGAGTGTGTAATTGAGAAGTCTTGTGCTGCAATAAAAAACAATGAAATGTCTTCAGCAAGTGCAAAAACATCCATTCGTTATACAAAAGATGTACCCGTTGTAAAGGCTACCGGTGAAGTTGCAAGTCATAACTGGATTTTAGATGAAAAAAAGATTGCAGAAGATGAAGCTATGGATGGGTATTACTGCATCATCACAAGCGAACAAGAGATGAACGATCGTGACATCATTGAAGCTTATCGTGGGTTGTGGCGCATTGAAGAATCTTTTCGGGTTCTTAAAAGTGATCTTGATGCACGTCCTGTGTATGTATCAAGAGAAGAGCATATTCGTGCACACTTCCTTGTTTGTTTTATAGCACTTCTTATAATGCGTCTTATGCAACTTGATACAAAAAGACAGTATTCATCAGCAGAAATTGCACAAGATATTTCCAATATTATTGGACATCGTATGGACACCAACGTATATCTTTTTGATTATCGAACCGAGTTAATCGACAAACTGGCTGATGCAATAGGTATTGATCTTTCTCGCAGGGTTTTAAAGCGTGGAGAAATACGAGACATCATGGCAAAGGTGCGTAAATAATTATAAATTAAGAGTTTTCCACTACAAAAAAAGTCACAGAAAAAGAGGCTGTTTATGCAGGTCATAGATCGAAAACAACCTCTTTTAACTGCAAAAGTCGGGGTATAAAACGCTCTTATGCTTATGGTCAAGAAATATTCCTTGATTGTGTTAGTTTTTTCGTGCTGGATCTTTGCGCATAACCCGCAAAATATCGTGTGGATGCAACTCTCGTTCACAAACAAACGAATATACTCCCATCGCCTTATTGGCAACCTCACACGGAACATAAGCATTATCGGCAAATACTTCGCACAATTCGAAAACTGTAAATTTAAATAAGGGCGCGTGAGGGCTTAATACCTCCAAGGTGTCGTTGTTATAAAAACGATTGCGACAATAAACCTTGATATCAAAACGGCAATCACTTCGCAGACGAGCAGATATCACCTCGCCCACCCAATCATAGCGCTGCGTATATATGTCAGCCGAAGGAGATTGCTCGGCATTTCCAAAAAAGAAGCCTGTTGAGTAGGGGCGATGCGAGATAGTTTCAAGCTCAGCTGCCCATTGCTTGGGGTTGCCCCCGTCAAGCACATGACGATAAGCATTAACAACCGTTGCAACATAGAAAGCTTTTTTAACGCGACCCTCTATTTTTATCGAATCAACGCCAGCCTCAAGTAACTCATCAAGATGCTCAATCATATTGAGATCTTTTGAGTTCATTATGTAAGTTCCCGACTCATCTTCTTCGATAGGAAAATATTGACCGGGACGAGATGGCTCTTCTAAAACATAATTCCAACGACAAGGCTGCACGCAGTGCCCCTGATTTGCCGACCTACCCGTGAGATAATCGCTAATTAAGCAACGCCCTGAAATAGCCATACACATTGCACCATGAACAAACACTTCAACTTCCATATCGTTTGGAATATTGCGCTTTAAGTGGGCTATCTCGTTAAGCGACATTTCACGCGCACAAACTATTCTGCGCACACCAAGATCATACAAAACGCGTGCTGCCTCAACATTTGAAATAGATGCCTGCGTTGAAACATGCAGCGCAAGCGAAGGAGCATGCTTTTTAATAATACTCAAAACGCCTAAATCGCTCACAATTACTGCATCGACCCCAGCATCTTCTAGAGCATGCGCATATTCGGGTAATTGAGCCAGATCATCATCGTGAGCATAGGCGTTACAGGTTACGAAAACGCGAGCGTTCCATTGGTGGGCAAACTCAACTGCACGGGGGAGCTCTTCGAGCGAAAAGTTTTGAGCACGCTGGCGCAAACCAAACTTATCACAAGCAAGATACACGGCATCGGCACCAAAATAAAGCGCATATGCCAACTGCTCCATTCCGCCAGCTGGTGCTAAAAGCTCAGGTTTCTTGGTCATGTAAATCGCCTATGCAACCCATTTATAAAACCGGTTTTTTGCGCTTGATACGGCGAGCAAAAGCGAGGGCTTCTCGCGCCGATTCGAGCGGAACCATTTTTTTCTCATTTTTTGCGCGGTATTTAACTTCAACATTGCCCTCAGCAAGACCGCGCTTACCTATAACAATCTGAACGGGCCAACCAATAAGATCGGCATCGGCAAATTTAACACCAGGGCGCTCTTTACGATCATCGAGCGCAACTTCAAATCCATCACTGGCAAGCTCTTGAGCAATACGCTCCGCAACAGGATAAACCTCATTATCGCCAACCGTAAGCGGAATAACGCACACGTGAGCAGGAGCAACCGAAAACGGCCAGGTAATACCATGCTCATCGTTGTGCTGTTCAACGATGGCGGCAAGCGTTCTGGTAACACCAACACCGTAACAACCCATAATAAAGGGCTGATCAGAGCCATCTTCTGCCGAAAATACCGCGCCCATCGCTTTAGAATATTTGTCCCCTAGCTGAAATACCTGAGAAACCTCAATGCCGCGCGCGCCTTCGAGCACCTCGCCACAACAAGGACATATATCACCCGGTGCAACCACCGAAAAATCCGCCCAAACATCAACCGAAAAATCTTCGCCCTGCTTTGCACCAACAAAATGAAAACCA
>CAVEFW010000233.1:0-5035 GCA_963615035.1 Phocaeicola dorei | reverse complement strand
GACTTAAAATCTGTGGTGAAAAAAGCACAGCGCAAAGGTTTTGTTGCCATTGAAGACGCAAACAAAAAGAAAACTTACATCGTTAAATTAACTCCTGAGGGCGAGAAAGTGGCGAACAAACGCGACGATGCGCAACAAAAGGCAGCTTCAACAATTTCACAAGCACTTAGCGTTGAAGAGCTGGCAGCTCTTGAAGAGATTTGCGACAAATTGATTGTTGCCATAAAAGAGGAAGGAATTAGCGGCAAGAAAAAGGGAAGAAAGTTCCACAAAAAGCATAAGAAATGCCACTTGGAAGAATGTGGTCATCGCGAATATGCACACGGCGGATGCGGTCATCACAGCCATCACTCCCATCATGGTCACGGGTACGGGCACGGGAATGGTCATGGCCCGAGCCACATGCACGCATATTACAGATGTGAGCCTCTAAGTCATCGCGGCCCTCACTTTCACGATGAACACAGCTGCGCACCCAGCGCTGAGTTTGGCCGCGGTGGCCACGGATACGGTCATGGGCACGGCCACAGACACGGGCATGGCTACAACCCAGAGCTAGCTTTTGGTCATCCACATCGTGGCCCTCGAGGAGATCGTTACATGGCTGAGCACTGCCCTCAATTTTGTTAATAGCCGCATTTGCAAAATCGGGCGCAAACCATCAACAAACCGTCAATTATCTTTACACAAAAACAATCTTGTCGTAGAGTTTGACGCGCACAAAACAACTTTTATACTTAAGCCACCAAACAAAAAGTTGCTTGTTTGCAGCAAAAACCAATAACTTAAAACTTGAAGTTTTGCGTTAAACTCTATGAAAGGTTTTACCATGAAAATTCCTGAATCTATAACGTTGCACGAGGCACGCGAGATCGTGCGAAATTTCAACTATAAAATCGAGACAGAAACGGTTCCCGTTTTAGATGCTGTCGGGCGCGTGCTCGCAAAAGATGTTTATAGCGATATAGATGTTACGCCCTTTGACGATAGTGCCATGGATGGCTTTGCTGTTGTGTCTAGCGATCTGGAAAATGCCAGTGAAACATCGCCTGTGGAGCTTTGTTGTGTGGGTCACGTGGGCGCTGGTTCTGTGTATGACAAAACGTTGCAACAAGGCGAGGCGGTGCGCATCATGACGGGCGCCCCGATGCCTAAAGGTGCAGATGCTGTTGTAAAGATTGAAGATGTTTCATATTCGGGCGAGGGCACCATAGGCGATGCAATCAAGTTTACATCTGCTATAAAACTTGGTAAAAACATAAGAGCGGCTGGTCAGGAAGCGCGCGCGGGGGAGTGCATTTTGAGTTCAAAGACCCACGAGCAAATCACGCCTGCATCTGTTGGCAAATTGGCTGCGTGTGGCAATTTGGAGGTGGAGGTATACAAACGCCCGCTTGTAGGGATTATCTCCATCGGAAGTGAGCTTATCGACGCGAGTCAAGACCCAAAACTAGGTGAGATTCGCAACTCTAATGTTTGGGCAATGCAAGCATACGTGAAAGACGCCGGTGGATTGTCGCGTGTATATCCAGCGCTGCCAGATGACTATGAAAAAATCAAGCAGACATTTGCTAAAGCAGCCGCAGAGTGCGATTTGGTGGTGTCAACTGGTGGTGCATGTCTGGGAGATTTTGACTTAACTCCAAAGGTTCTTCGAGAGCTTGGGTCGATGTTGTTCGAGCGCGTAAACATAAAACCAGGAAAATCGCAGCCGTTTGGCGAGATCAACTCCACGCCCGTTTTTGTGTTAAGCGGAAACCCGGGTGCGTCTTCTGTTGGTTTTGAGCTGTATGTGCGCTTGGCTATGCGCATTATGCAGGGTTTTAAGAACACAGATCGACCAGTTGTGCGTGCGCGTGTTTTGGAAGATGTGAAAAAGAGCGACCCTAGGATGTTTTTGCAGCGCGGCCGAGTGAGCGCAGATGTGAGCGCTGATGTGAACATTAATGCGAGCGAAGATGCGAGTGTCGATGCTGCCTCAACAAATTTGGAAGAAAGTGCGCCCACAGACACATCGGAAAAACAAGCATCGCTTGATGAATTTGGCACATCGTCTGAAAAACGCGCTGGCTCGCGTGTGCAAAACGAAGAAACAAAGTTTAAGGTTCAGATGGCGAAAAATCAAAGTTCAGCACTGTTTGATTCTTTGAGCAAGGCAAATTGTTTGGCAATAGTTCCCGAAGGATATGATGGCGTGTGCGCGGGAGATTATGTTGACTGCATAATTTTAGCAAGCGAAGACACGTCGTTTATTTAGTTTCTAGTGCCTCTGCGATTTCAAGCCACTGTGTTTCAAGTGAATCGATGCGTGTTTGAATGGCGTTTACTTCATCTTGCAAAATGCTCAGTGCTACATAATCTGTGGGGTTGGCTTTTTCTAACTCTATTTGTTTTTCTGCAAGTTTTTGTTTGGCTGTCTCGATTTTGCCTTCTAGCGACACTATGCTTTTTCTCATCTTGTGAATTTGCGCACCAGTGAGCTTCTGGGCGTCTTTTTGCGCAGGTCTTCCGGCGGGTGCTGCTCCAGTGGCGGGTTCCGCGCCGTGTTTGGCTGACTCCGCGTCGTGCTTGGCGGGTATCGCGTCATACCTTGCGGACGTCGCATCGTGCTTTGCGGACGATTCACCTTCAGCTGCGCTAGCCTTGCCCTCAATCGTTTTTGAGCTGCCATTATTTATGGTCATTTTTGCTTGCGTGCCAGCACGCGCACCTGTTTTTGAGCGCGTGCTCATCAGTTGAACATATTCATCCACGCCTTTTGGCAAGTGTCGAAGCTTGCCATCAACAAGAGCAAACTGATGATCGCTTACTCGCTCCATCAAATATCTATCGTGTGTGACGATTAAAAGCGTGCCTGGCCAGCCATCCAGCAAATTTTCAACCTCGGCTAACATATCGACATCTAAATCGTTTCCAGGTTCGTCTAAGATGAGCACATTTGGCTCGTCAAGCAAGATTATCATGAGTGCCAATCTGCGTGCTTGACCGCCCGATAAGCTCTCAATTTTTTCGTTTAAGTCCGCGCGAGTGAACCCTAAGTTTTCAATGAGCTGTGCAGGTGTAGTTTCCTTCCCATCCAGCATAATTCTGTGAGAATATTGCCCTATCACTTCGCGCACGCGTTCATTGTCGTGTGCGTGCAATTTGTCTAGGTGTTGTGATAGCACAGCAAACTTCACCGTCTTGCCTATCTTCACTTTCCCACTTGTCGGCTTTAGTTTGCCTTGCACAACATTTAAAAGTGTTGTTTTGCCTGCGCCATTTTCTCCCAAGATGCCAAAGCGATCTCCTGGGCCTATCATCCACGTGATGTTGTCTAAAACACGTGTGGTGCCACCACATTCATTTTCAAAACTCACGCACACATCGTCTAGGTCTACCACCTGTTTTCCAAGCCTGCTCATCGCCATGCGCTTAAGTTCCAACTCGCTTCTAAGCTCAGGCACATCTTCTATCAGCTGTTGTGCCGCCTTCACGTGAAACTTTGGTTTTGTTGCACGCGCACGAGCACCGCGTGATAACCAAGCCAGTTCCCTGCGCAGTTGGTTTTGTCTCTTCTGCTCTGCCACGAAAGCCGCACGTTGTCGCTCCACTCGCTGCATGATATATGCTGAAAATCCGCCCTCAAACGCCTCAACATGCCCGCGACGCACATCCCACATGCTGGTTGCAACTTCATCTAGAAACCACCTGTCGTGAGTAACAACCAAAAGTGTGCCTTGATTTTTCTTCCATCGGTGTTTTAAGTGATCGGCAAGCCAAGAAATCGTGCTCATATCAAGATGATTTGTCGGCTCGTCCAACATGAGCACATCCCAGCTGCCCACAAGCAGACGCGCTAAATCCACACGTCTGCGCTGACCGCCAGACAAAACGCCAACTTTTGCGCTTCTGTCTATTCCTTGCAAAAGTGCACCTAAGATGTTGCGCGTTTGCGCATTCGACGCCCATTCATATTCGGGAACATCGCCCAAGATTGCACCTAAAACCGAATCGTCGTTGTTTAAGTTGTCGCTTTGAGACAAAACGCCGATGTCAACGCCATGTGTGTGCACAACGCGCCCCGCGTCTATTTCAATGTTTTTACTCAAAACATTTAGCAACGTGGATTTTCCGCATCCGTTTTCTCCCACTATGCCTATTCGCTCGCCACTATTTACGCCAAGCGTCAAATCGTTGAAAACGCGCTTCGTCGGAAAATCAACGCATACTTTTTCACAACCTATAACTATGCTCACAGCGTGCCCCTCTTATATATATTGCGCCTTGCTTTTAATTATTGTGTTTCTCTTTATTCGCGGAATTTTTTTCTTGCTCTTTGACCGCGGAAATATTTTTGCACTTTACCCACAGCAGTTTTTGTTTCATGTTTTTGCAACGATGATTTTAATACTTAAAGTTGCGGGATTGGTAAATTTGCACATTATCGCACTGCGAGAGCAACCGCCTGCCTGCAAACAAACTGCAACATGGGTCTTGCAACGTTTTGGTGTGTTAGAATTTTGCGCGTTTTATCGACATATAAATTAAAAGGAGAAAAAATGGTAGAGAAAACCGATGTGCAAGCAGTGCTTGAGCTCATTCGCCCAGACTTGCAAGCAGATGGCGGCGATGTGGAATTGGTGGATGTCGCAGAAGATGGCACAGTGTCTGTGAAATTGAAGGGAGCATGCGATGGGTGTCCTATGGCTGCCCTCACACTTTCCCACGGAGTTGAAAACATCCTAAAGGAACGCATCCCAGAAGTTTCACGAGTAGTTGCCGTTTAGGCGCATTTATGCCCAGGTGCACTAAAAATTTGGTTGGTCGCGCCTGGGTTCACAATATTCGACCGCTTTCGCGCTCGTAATATTTGGTCGCATTTGGGTTCACGTTGTATCGCCGCAATTTTAGAAAGTTAAATTTGCCGCATTGTTAAAAAAATTGTATTGCCGCAATTTTAGAGAGGTGTTTTATATGAGTGCTTGCTGGGAAATTCGTGGGTGTTTTGAAGACGAAGAGATGCTTTCGCGCTGTCCGCACAACACTCCAGGCG
>CAVEFW010000232.1:0-21795 GCA_963615035.1 Phocaeicola dorei | reverse complement strand
ATTAAATGCATTGCGCGGGCGTGTGCGCGTGAGTGGCGATAAGAGCATGTCGCACAGAGCTGTTCTGTTTTCAGCGATGGCTCAAGGCACATCGCATGTAAGCGGTGTGTTAGACAGTGCCGATGTTCAAAGCTCCATATCTGCCGTTCGCGCTTTAGGTGCGCGTATTAGTTTGCAAAAACAAACAGACGGAAGTCTTGCTGGAGAAATTGAAGGATGGGGGAGTGCGGGTCCTGATAGGGCATGCCAGACAATAGATTGTGGTAACTCTGGCACAACAGCACGTCTTTTGATGGGAGTTTTGGCTCCTTGGGATATAAAAGTTAGACTTGGTGGAGATTCCAGTCTGTGCAAAAGGCCGATGGGCAGGATTTTGAATCCTCTGTGCGAAATGGGCGTTACTTACGCGCAAAACTTCGATGAAGCGCATGTTTCTTGCGAAAATTCTCATGAGTTAAGGGCGCAAGGTCTATGCGTAAATGACATGCTTGCAAATAATTCAGATGAAAGCCTCGCAAACAGTGCCAAAAATAAACCGAGAGAAGTTACACTTCCGATAGTTGTGCAAGGCACGCCACACATAGTGCCTCTAACCTATTCAACGCCAGTTGCGTCTGCTCAGCTGAAGAGTGCTTTGCTGATTGCAGGGCTTTATGCAACTGGCGAAACACAGATAAAAGAGGCGCATCCTTCGCGCGATCACACAGAGCGAATGCTTGCAATGTTTGGCGCAGACGTGCAATTTGGAAAGTGCTGGGCAAAGCTTTGTGGCCCGCAAGTGTTGCGCGCTTGCAACTTTTCTGTTCCAGGCGACCCTTCCTCTGCAGCTTTTATTTTGTGTGCAGCTCTTCTTTTGCCTGGCAGCAAGGTGTGTGTGGAAAACGTGTCGTTAAACGAAGGCAGAATTGGTTTTTTGCGTGTGTTAGAGCGCATGGGCGCAACTATATCCATCGAAGTGCGCGAAAACAATTCCAGCGCAGATAATTTCAGCAAAAATAACTCCAACAAAAATAACTTTGATAAAAGCAATTTGCGCGAAACTTCGATGTCGGAAGCAGACGCAGGCAATTTTGGCACTTCTAAAGAAACAAGAAAAGAAAGTTCAGACCTTTGCGAACTAACATCTGTTCAAACTCCCACAAAAGAATTGTCGGGTGATGTGAGTGTGTCATATTGCGAACACCTAAAGGCACAAACTATTGAAGCGCACGACATTCCATCATTGATAGACGAAGTGCCTTTGCTTGCCCTAGTTGCAGCACGTGCGCAGGGCGTGAGCGCATTTTGTGGCGTTGGAGAGCTTCGCGTAAAAGAAAGCAACAGGCTAGATGCGATAATAGCAGGGCTTGGGCAAATCGGAATTCGTGCGTGGACAAAAAACGACGATCTTTTCATAGAAGGCCAACCAAATTTTGTTGCCAACAAAGAGATTACGTTTGATTCTCTGGGTGATCATCGCTTAGCCATGACATGGGCTGTTGCCGGTTGTGCGGGTTTTTCTGGAAGCGCGCCTGTCCACATCAAAAATTTTGAATGCGTAAACATAAGTTATCCCAATTTTTTGAGCGACCTTGAAAAACTTGCAAAACACTAGGTGCGTTCGGTAACATATATAGTGTGAAAAATAGTGCGAAAACAGTTTATGCGACGCGAAAACAAAAACCGCAGACAATGAAGCCAACACAAAAGACTAGGGGAAAAGTTACATGATAATTGCTATAGATGGGCCAAGTGGTGCTGGTAAATCGAGCGTGGCGCGTGAGGTGGCCAAATGCTTGAATTTTTCTTGTTTAGACACAGGCGCAATGTATCGTGCCGTGGCGCAAAAATGCATACAGCTGGGTGTAGATTTGAATGATGATAGTGCCATGGGCGATGTTGCGCGTAAATACGAAGTTGACTTTGCACACGAAGACAACAACCCCATCCCCATAAAGGTGTTCATCGACAACCAAGATGTTACGCGCGATATCAGGACTGCTGAGATTGACAAGGCAGTAACACCTGTGTCGGCTGCACCAAGCGTGCGAGAGGCGCTCGTGGTGCAACAACGCAGAATTGGCAAAAAGTCAAACTATGTGGTTGAAGGGCGAGACATAGGAACCGTGGTGTTTTCAGATGCTGAGCTGAAGATTTTCCTAACGGCAACATATGAAGAACGTGCGCATCGTCGAGTCTTGCAAAACGAGGAACGCGGGTGTGGTTCGGTTGACTATGATGAGGTTCTTATCGATCTTCGACGTCGTGATGCAGCGGATTCATCTCGCAAAACTTCTCCTTTGCGCCCAGCAGATGATGCGCATCACATAGATTCAACCGATATGACGATAGATGAAGTTGTTTCTAAAATTTGTGAACTGGCGGGCGAGTGCGCGGCGCACGCGTCTGAGAAGCAAAAGAGCAAAACAAAGTAGTGTTCTATGTCGTTTTTCTTGAAACAAGAAGACATGTGGGATATGCCGCTCACCGCTAGAGTTGAACTTGATGCAGAAGGCGCAACGCCAGCAAAAACAACATCACAGAAAAACACAAAATCACAGAAAAGAATTCCGCACTGGTTTGGAAATTTGTGTTACGTGATTTTTGGCGCGCTCACAAAGCTATTTTTTCGTTATCGCGTAGACAACAGAGAAAAGCTGCGTGCGTTTCAAGACCTGGGGCTTGTGCTAGTTTGTTGCCACACTTCTTTTCTAGATGTGGTCTTTATATATCTTGCAGCGCGCACAAAGCAATGGGTGCGCCTGATGGGGCGCGACTCGCTTTTCACAAAAGCGGGTGGGCTTTTAGGGCAAGTGCTCTCACGAGTTGGAGCTTTTCCGATAAAGCGCGATTCTGCCGATAAGACTGCAATAAAACGAGCCGCAAAAATGCTTAAGAGTGGCGAAATTGTGGGCATCTTGCCCGAAGGCACAAGGCGAGGCAAGGGAAACAAAAAGCCCATCTTGCATATGGGGGCTGGATTTATTGCAAAGATGGGGCACGCGCCCATGATGCCTATGTGCGTTCGCAATGTTGAGTTGGTTAAGCAAAAAGGCAAATGCTTTCGCTTTCCCCGCGTGAGCGTTGAGTATGGCGACCCGATAGTGCTTTCCGATTTTAATTTCGTTGAAAAAAAAGACAGGCTGGAAGCGTATACGTGGTATGCGATGCGCGAATGTTTTGCGCTGCGTTTTCAAATTGCGCGAGAAGATGTTGATATGACCGCCCTGTTTCCAGATTGCAAGGATTATAGACAAGTGTTTTTAAACCACCCAGTCCCTGTTCATGATGCTAAAGAATATGCTGAAAGTCTGCGTCTTGCGAAAGAGGCGAAAGCTAAGGCGAAAGCGAATGACAAGGCAGCAAGTGGCGCGAACGCGAAGGATGCGCAGGGCGCGATTGGTGGCACAAGCGCGATTGATAAATCAAGTGCGATTAGTGACACAAGTGCGACACCTAGCGCAAATAATGCGCCCGAGAAGGTGTAAGCGATGCGTGTATTATTAGCCAAAAACGCTGGCACTTGCTATGGTGTAGACAGAGCACTAAACATTGCAAATAGTGTTGCAAAAACTCACGCAGGCAATTCCAGCTCCGCTCAAAAAAAGCAAAAAAAGACTGACGAGGAAACAAACATTTCACCCGAAAGAAACGAGGTGTCAGCGCAAGGCATATTCGCACAAACGCTAGGCCCGCTCATTCATAATCCGCGTGTGGTGCAAAATCTTGAGAGAGTGGGGATAGGTGTTGCAAATTCGATTGATGAAGTATGCACAGATACAGTTATTTTGCGAAGTCATGGCGTTATGCCTTCTGTGCGCCGTGAACTCGAGCGCATGGGCGTGCATATCGAAGATGCCACTTGTCCTTATGTGTTGCGCGCGCAAAAGTCAGCCTATTCTTTGGCTGTGAAATATGGGTGCGTTGTGGTGATAGGAGCTGCAGGTCACCCAGAGGTTGAGGGGCTCATTGCATATGCGCGTCTGGGGTGTGAAAAAAATGTTGAAGCTTCAGGCAGCCAAGATTATGCGGGTGTTATCGTTGTGTCTTGCGCTGAAGATCTGCCTGAAAAATTGCCAGCGTGTGCGGGTGTTGTTGTGCAAACAACTCAGAGCATGAGCAATTTTGAAGAGGTTATCTGTGCGCTCAAAGAAAAAAAAGTAAAACTAGATGTGAAAAACACAATATGTTCTGCCACGGCAATTCGCCAGGAATCGGCTGCTGATATGGCAAAGCGCGTTGACGGGGTGGTTGTTGTGGGTGGAAAAAACTCATCTAACACAACGCAGCTCTTTCAAATTTGCAAACAGGTTTGCCCGAATACACACCACATAGAAGATGCGTGCGAGTTGTGCGCTTCAATGTTTTCGGGGTGTAACGTTGTGGGTGTTAGTGCTGGTGCTAGCACTCCCGAAGAGCAAATTTGCGAAGTTATACAGAAGATCGAAACGTTTTAGCTCTGATGTTTGGTGCTTTTTGTGTGAGTTGATGGTGGCGAGTTCTGCTTGTGTTTTGTGTGAGTTGATGGCGGCGAGCCCTGCTTGGCGTGTTGTTTGGTTGTTGGTGGCGCATGAGTGGTAACATTCGACAAATAAAATAAATTGCTTAACCAAAAGCGAGTCGTAATGTTGGTGCCGTAAATTCGGCTTGTTTTTAAATAAAACAAATGTTTGTATATTTTACACATATAGACGTGCGCTTGTTTTGCTTTAATTTTTGAGAGGAATATAAGATGTTGTTACCTATAGTTGCCATCATTGGTCGACCAAACGTCGGGAAATCAACTTTTATAAATAGAGTCACTCAGCAAAACGATGCCATTGTGCATGAAACTCGCGGTGTTACACGCGATAGAAGTTATCACAAGGCAGACTGGAACGGTGTTTATTTCACGCTGATAGACACAGGCGGAATAGAGATGAACACCGACGACGCTTTTCAAGCTTCAATTCGCACACAGGCTCTGGAAGGTGCCAATGAGGCCGACGCCATAATTTTTTTGGTGGATGGGCAAACAGGCATCACACAAGACGATGAAGACGTCGCAAAAATTTTGAAGAAAAGCAAAAAGCCAGTTTTTTTGGCAGTGAACAAAATAGATAACCCAGCAAACGAAGAGGCACTCTGGGAATTTTATTCGCTCGGCATAGGAGATCCGCTCGCTATATCTTCACTGCACGGCACGGGAACAGGCGATCTGTTGGATATGGTGGTCGCGTCTTTTGACAAGTTGCAATCTGGGGGTGAAAGCAATGCTCAAGGCGCAGATGCTATAAACGTGGCTATCATAGGTCGCCCGAACGCAGGCAAATCTAGCCTTATCAACAAACTTTCAGGGCGCAATAGATCGATTGTTTCAGATGTTGCAGGCACTACGCGCGATTCTATAGACACGCAAGTTGTGCATGACGATCAAAAATATATCATTGTTGACACCGCTGGTCTTCGTCGAAAAAGCCAGATTGATGAAGACATTGAATATTATAGTTTTGTGCGTGCCATGCGGGCGATCGATCGCGCGCAGGTGTGTTTGCTTGTTGTGGATTCGACCATAGGGCTCACCGATCAAGATAAACGCGTTGCCAATTTCGCCTATGAGCGCGGGTGTGGCATGGCGATAGTGTTGAACAAATGGGATGTCGTGAGCACAGAAGATAAGTTGGAGATTCGAGATTGTGTTAAAGAAGAAATGCAATTTGTAAGTTATGCGCCCGTCGTTGCCATATCGGCACTCACAGGCAAAAACGTTGAAAAAATCTGGAACACAATCGACAAATCGTTTCAGGCATATTCTGCTAATATTCAAACGAGCAGATTGAATGCTTGGCTCTCAGACATTCGCGAGGCGGGGCATACGGTTACAAAGGGAAAAAGCGTGTTGCGCATGAAATACATAACGCAAACATCCACATGTCCGCCTAAATTTACTCTGTTTGTAAACAGACCCGACTTGGTGACCGACAATTTCAAGCGATTTTTGGAAAATCGCTTCAGAGGTCAGTTTAGCCTAGAGGGCACACCTATATATTTTAAGTTTAAGAAAAAAGATTAGCGTTGCGTGTAAGTTGTGCGCAAGTTGGCGTAAATTGTGCACTGACATAAATCGCGCTGATATAAACCGCGCGCAGGCGTAAATTACGCGCAGGCGCACATTGTGCACAGGTTGATGAAATTCGCGTGCTGGTGTAAATGACGCGCAGGTTGGCATAACCCACGCGCGACAAGCAACAAACAAGAAAAAAGGAAGTGTATATATGCTCATATTGGCAAGTGCCCTAACGTTTGCAATTAGTTTTTTGATAGGCTCAATTCCTTGGGGGGTTGTGATATCGAAAGTGTTTTTCAAAGACGACGTGCGAAACTATGGCAGTGGAAACATAGGCACTACCAACATGATAAGAGCATTTGGCAAAGGTGCTGGATATGCCGTCTTTATCCTCGATTTTGCAAAAGGCGTTGTGAGCGGTTTTTTGGCTATAGGCATCTTTCAGTTGTTCGTTGCTTGCACAATGTCGTCGCACGGCATGGTGGACGTTGCAGGAGCAGCACTTTACGGAAGCGATTGCAAAAACATAATGCTCTCAATTTCATTTATGGCGTGTGTGTGGGGACATATCTTTAGCCCATTTCTGAAACTTCGCGGCGGGAAAGGCATAGCCACAGCAGTTGGCAACGAATTTGTAACGCTCACACCAATAGGCGCCATAATCGAGTTGTTGGTGTTCGGTGTTTTTGTCGCTGGCACAAAATATGTATCAATAGGTTCCATTGCTGCATCTATCGCCTGTTTGCCCATATCGTTAGTTATTTTTTGGACAAACCCTATAGCAACTGCGTTTATGTGGGTGGGAGCCCTAACTGTGTTATGGGCACATCGCGAAAACATAAAGCGTTTAAAACGCGGCAGCGAACGCAAAATCGGAAGTAAAAAATGAGTTTAGAAAATGAGTTGGTTCGCCGTGTTTCAACCATCTTGCGCGCGTTTGTGTGTTACATTTTGTGTGCGAGTTTTTAAGTTAGAGTTGCTGCAGATGTGCAACAATCAAAAGACATCCGTCTTTTATGTCTGAGAGGAAAATGTGAATATAGCAGTATTAGGTGCAGGCAGCTGGGGCAGTGCTTTGGCAAACTTGCTCGGTGAAAAAGGATATTCAGTCAAGCTCTGGGCAAGACGGAGTGAAGTTGCAGACTCTATAAATTCCAAACACATAAACCCACGTTATTTATCCAACTTTACGCTCTCTGAAAATGTTGAAGCGCTGAGCGACATTAAAAGTGCTGTGGCTGGCACAAGTGCTGTTGTAATCGTGACCCCTTCATCTGTTATGAGAGATATTGCCCACAACATCTCAGATGTTGTGAGTGAAAGCACACCTATAATCATCTGTTCTAAAGGCATAGAGGAAAACACAGGAATGCTTTCAAGTGATGTTTTAGCGCAAGTTTTGGGAAACGCATCGCGCATCGCTGTGCTTTCAGGCCCCAACCATGCAGAAGAAGTGATCTGCGGCATTCCTGCTGGAAGCGTGATTGCAAGTTCATCTGTAAAGTGTGCTCAAAAATTCCAAGAGCTTTTTGCCACAGAAACATTCAGAACTTACACAAGCACAGATATAACAGGAGTGCAACTCTGTGCTGCCTTCAAAAACGTCATCGCCATAGCAGTTGGCATGTCTTACGGCTCAGGCTTTGGCGACAACACGGCATCTCTTTTGATTACGCGCGGCATCGCAGAAATGAACAGGCTTATATGCGCCGCTGGAGGGTGTGCACACACTGCCCTAGGGCTGGCTGGCGTTGGAGATATGATTGCAACTTGCACAAGCAAACATTCGCGCAACAGAAGTTTTGGCGAGCGTTTCGCGTCTGGCGAGAGCTTAAAAGACTACAAAGAGCGCACACATATGGTGGTGGAGGGTGCTCGCGCGTGTTGTGCGCTGTGTGTTTTGTCTGAGAAATATGATGTCGAGCTGCCCATAAACAAAACAGTAAACGACATTTTGTGGCACGGGGAAAACATCGAAGACGCAAAAAAATTGTTGTTGCGCCCGCTAAAAGATGAGACAGACTAACTTAACAGACTAAGTTTTGGGCTTTATGAAATAACTTTTCGGTAAGCGCATCGATAAATTAGCAAAAGCGATATGAAAGTGAGTGGCAATGTTTGAACCTGTAAAAATAGCACCTTCCATTCTCTCAGCTGACTTTATGAATTTTGAAAAGAGCATAAAAACGATTGAAAGCGATGCGGGGTTTATTCATTTCGATGTTATGGATGGTCATTTTGTTCCAAATATAACGGTTGGTGTGCCGCTGCTTAAACAGTTGGCTAAGCATACGAACATTCCGCTCGATGTTCATCTGATGGTTTCCAACCCGCTCATTCAAATTCCTTGGTTTATCAACGCTGGAGCAGACATCATCACCGTTCACGCTGAAACTCTTAAAACGCCAGATGAGATGCAACAAGCCATAAATATTGTGAAAGACGCATGTGTGCGTGTTTGCTTTGCGTTGAAGCCGAACACGCCTGTAAGTGAAATAGAAGAGTTTATCCCGCAGCTAGATATGGTTTTAGTTATGAGCGTGGAGCCTGGATTTTCTGGTCAATCATATATTGAAGGCAGCGATAAAAAGATAGAAGAAATTGTGCGAATAGCACGCATGCGCATATGCTCTCCACTCATAGAGGTGGATGGCGGAATAAATGCGCAAAGTGCCGCCTTGGTTGCAAGTGCGGGCGCAGATGTTTTAGTTGCAGGAAATGCTGTGTTTGGCGCACCAGACCCATCAGATGCTATATGCGAAATTGCAAAAGTTGCCGCTGAAGCTCAAATGGGTGTTTGCGGGTAAAAATTTAGTTGGAAAAAGCTTATTACCTAAACATTTGAACCACTTCGCAAAATGCGACTATCAACTTATCCACTTCACCTTTTGTTGTGGGTGCGCCCATAGATATGCGCACTGCTCCTCGTGCCAGCGTGTCGTCTATCCCTATCGCGCGCAGAACGTGGCTTGTTTTTGTCGATTTTGAAGAGCAGGCAGAACCGCCAGACACGGCAAACCCGCGTTTATCCATCTGCAAAACTATGGTTTCGCTGTCTATTCCTTTTGTGCAAACGTGCACGATGTTGGGAAGATAGCCGTCGTTTTTAGATGCATCTATAGATGCGTCTATCGTGCGCATAACACCTGTTTGTGAACATAGAGCATCATAAAGATAATCTCGCAGGGCAGATAGTCGCTTTTTCTCGCTTGGCTGTGCGCTTGTGCAAGCACAAATGGCCGCATCAAAAGCGATAATTCCAGGCACGTTTTGTGTGCCACTTCTAAGCCCCGCTTCTTGTCCGCCCCCCAACATAACAGGGTCAAATGGAGTGCGGCACTTTAGATATAAACAACCCACGCCCTTGGGCCCACCTATTTTATGTGCGCTAAAGCTTGCGCTATCAACGCCCAAATCTTGCAAATTGATAGGCACTTTCCCTAATGCTTGCACTGCGTCTGTGTGAAAAATGGCTCCGTTTGCGTGTGCGACATCTGCCAGCGCGCGCACGTCTTGAATGCTGCCCACTTCGCTGTTTGCCATCATCACAGATACGAGCAAAGGTGCGTTGTTGTTGTGTTGCGGCGAATTGCCAGAAAACCCGCGCACCTCTAAAAGTGCCCCTTCAAGAGCATCTGGCGTTACGTGACCGTGTTTGTTGGGTTGCAAAAAAACTACATTCCACCCTTCACGTTTTAGGTGTGTTGCTGGTTTTAACACAGCGTCGTGTTCGATTGCAGAAACTAAAAGCGTCGGTGCGTTGTGTGTGCTTAAATTTGCGTTTTCGTCGTAATTTTTTTCGGCGTTGTCGGTCTTGCCTTTTCCGCTTGAATTTTCGCAATGCTTAGCACTTGGTTTCGCACATCGCCAAGCTTCCATCAATCCGTGAGCTATGCCTGTGATTGCCCCGTTGTCTGCTTCTGTGGCGCCACTTGTAAATATTATTTCACCAGGGCGCTTGGCACCTAAGTTTTGCGCAATGCTTTTTCTTGCGGCTTCCATTGCTTGATATGCACATCTTCCAGGTTTGTGCAACGAATTTGCATTCGCATTCAAAAAAGCATCTGGTTTTATCTGTTCGCACAAGGCGTTCTTCATCACGTCTGTGGCACTTTTGCACATAGGCGATGTGGCGGCATAGTCAAAGTAGTGATATTCACATTCATTTATTGTCATGGCTTCTTCCCCAAGTTGTTTTCAAATTTTCATCATGGCGCGAGCGAATGAAACAATTTATCACTTTTACGCGCAGGTAAATCAACTCTAGAATAAATATTTCAGAATATTTAAAATTATGTGTGCATTTTATGAAAATAAAGAGTATTATGCGCAATGTTTATCGGATAACTTGAGCGCGAAGTTCTCTGATAAATGTGTAAAGTAATGAAAAACACGAGGTAAGGAGGGTCTCGATGGCTGAAAATAAAAAAGATGCGTCGAAGGCACCAACCGCAAAACATGCACAAGAAAAACAGACTTCAGATGCTTCAAGCGCAAAAGCTCAAGAAAACGACTCGCAAACTAAAAAGCCTAACCAACGAAAAAATAAAAAGTTCGTTATCGTTGGTGTGGTGGTTGTGATCGTTGTAATTCTTGGTTTTGGATTCAACGCTTGGCACAACACTCCAGGTTTTTGCAATAGCATCTGCCACACCCCGATGGATCACTATGTGAACGGATATAACTCTTCCACCACACAAGAATCTGCGGGTGCGTTTGCCCATCAAGCAAACAATGTGGGATGTCTGCAATGCCACGAAGCCACGCTAGAAGAGCAAGTTCACGAAGCCACAGCGTGGGTTTCTGGAAACTACAAAACAAATTCAGATGGCTCGCTGAAAAAAACGCTGGTTACTGCGGACAAAAAAATGTGTGTGAAAAGCGGTTGTCATGATTGGAATGACATCGTGAACTCCACTCAGGATTGGGGCGGAAATTCTGGTGTTAACCCACATCGTTCGCATCAAGGCGAAGCAATCGATTGCAGTAATTGCCACGGAATGCACACGCAATCTATGATGTATTGCAACACTTGCCACGATTTCAAAGTGCCAGACGGTTGGGCAAGTCCTCAAAAGTCTAAATCAACTTCAAGCACTCAAACTTCAACAACAAGTGCAACTAGTGCGAAATCTAATTAGGGCGGAGGTGACTTAGTATGAAAAAAAATAATTTCAAAAAACTTGGAAAAGTCGCAGGAGCATGCATCTTGGGTGCATCGTTAACATTTTCTTGCGTTGCCATGAGCGGGTGCGGTGCTTCATTTGAAGGTTCTGGCTCTAAAGATGCAGCAAGTGCTGAACAGCTGGCACAAAAAATAGACGATCCTTGGAAAAGCGAGATAAAACAAGACCCGACAAAAACATTCACGGATGCAAAAATAAACGATGGCACATATACGGGTTGTGGTCGCGGCATGGAAGGCGCAATCACGGTTACCATAAGCGTGTCAAACAACCGCATAACATGCAAAGAAGTCACTCAAGAAGGTGAATCTCAAAGTGTTGGCGGGTTTGAAGCCATACGCGATGGCAGATATGCCCAACTGATTGACGCAGCGCAAAGTTACGATTTTGGCTCTGTGAGCGGGGCTGCACTTACATCTTGTGGTGTGCGCGCGGCTTTGGTCGATGCCCTAAACCAAGCGGGTGCGGGCTTAGATGCCGATGCCATAAACAATTCCGCGATTCACTCTCGCGAACAATCTAGCAACGATACTAAATAAAGAAAGGAATGAAGATGACTAACACTAATAAACATTCACTTTCAAGACGCGATTTTCTCACACGTTCTGCGGCGGGTGCCGCTGGAGCTGCAGCCCTTGCAGCGGCTCCTGGCATAGCACACGCCGAAGAGGCTGGCGTTATAGGAGATTGGGCTGCAGACGGTTCTAAAAAAGTGCAGATTCCTCAGAGCAGCAAAACCAACGCTTCTTCTGGCGATGGCACATATCGCGAACACAATTCTGCAGCTTTTCCCGCAGACGACGACACGCCCATTCCTCCACGAGAAGTTCCCAGCAAATGGGATTATGAATGTGAAGTTTGCGTTGTGGGCGCTGGTGGCGGCGGGTTAAACGCTGCAGCTCGTGCAGCCGAACTTGGTGCTAAAACCATATGCGTCGAAAACATGGGGTTGCATGGTGGCAATGCGCAGAGTGCTGGCATGTGCGCCATCTTAGGCGGCTATAGCAAACAAGACGAAAAGCACTTTGCGTTTCCATCTTACCCATTCGACCCGAAAGCCATGACAGATTGGGCGATGGATGAATATCACTATGCGGCAGACCCGAAGCTTATCTATAAGATTGCAGCAGAGGGCGGTCATTGCATCGACTGGATGGCAGACTGTGGCGTTCAGTGGCGCTTGGGTGAAATTCCTGTTTACGTTTCACCGAAAAATGCCACACTAGACCACCACGTGTTGAAGATGAAAGATGCAACAGATGCCATGTTTTCTTTTGGTCAAAAACACGGCGTAGATTTCAAGTTTCAATGCCCTGCGGTGGCACTCGTGCAAGACAAAAGCGGCAGAGTGGTGGGCATCGTGGCAAAAGAAGATTACGAGCGCGAAGTTTACATTCACGCCACAGCGGCCGTGATTTTGACTGCTGGCGGTTTTTGCAACAACAAAGCGCTTCTTGAAAAATATATCCCCACGGCAGCCATGGGTTGTGCATCAAGTTATCTTGTGGGCGGAGAAACTGGCGAGTGTTTCCGCATGGGCTTAGGCGTGAAGGCAGATGTTTCAGGCTTCAATTCTTCTGCCAGCTTTGATGGCGGTGTGGATTGGCAAGCAGAAGGCGGTCAGTGGGCTCGCTTTTTGTATGATGGCATGACGCAGCTTTCCCGCCAGCCTTGGTTCACGATAGACAGATGTGGAAACCGTTTGCGCTATATGGATTCACGCGTGGGCGAAGACGGCGCCAGCGCTATCTATGCTTTGGGCGATTTGGCTACAATTCAGATGACTCCCCCAGGGCATCGTTCTTATATCATCTTCGACTCTCACTATGAAGACCACTTGGCAGGTTTTGCCCAAGAGCATTGCCGCAAGTTGATCACGCCAGATTTGGAACAGATTGAAAAAGTGCCGAAGCACTATCGCGATTGGCACCACGGCGTGCAAGATGCGATAGATGCCGACGTGTTGAAGAAGCGCGATTCTCTAAAGCAACTAGAGGAAGATTTGGGCTTTGAGCCAGGTGTCATGACAGACGCTGTGAAGAAATGGAATGAGTGCTGTGAGCGTGGCGAAGATGATTTCATGTATCCTATGCCAAAAGAGTGGTTGCACCCAATAGTTGACCCGCCATTTTATGGATGTCGCATCGGTGGCAACTTATATGGCACGAAAGCAGGTTTGCTGATAAACGAAAACATGCAGGTTGTGGGCACAAATGGCAAAGTGATTGATGGTTTGTATGCAGGATGGCACACAGCAGGCGGCGCATGTGGTGAAAATAGCTATATCGGAGATCCGATTCTTGGTTCTTTGATGGGAGATGTTGGTTTGGCTTTCTGCGGTGGTTATCTATGCGGAACCGCAGCCCTAGAGATAGAGATGGGCAAATGTGCTGAATAACGTGCAACGAATAAGACCGCTGTTAGTCTTATATAGTTTCGACGTTTTGAATAGTTTTAAGACTTCAATAAAAAACTCGACCGATTCGGGGGTTTACGATGAAAGAAAACATAAAAGATATTTATAAGCCTTACTTAATTTTGTTTTGCTTGGGGCTAATCATCGCCATTCTGGCAAAAATTGGCTTGATAGTTGCAGGTAATTTAGGCATCCATTCCTACGATTACATTTCCGCCACAGATGTGCCAACACTAGAAGTAATATGCTCTGTGCTCACGGGCTCTGCCTTGGTGGCTTTCATGTTTGTGTGCGGGCTTGTGTTGAGCATGTCTGCCGCAATCGTGGCACTCTTTGCTCTTCTCTATAAAAAAGGGAAGGCAAAAGCCAGTTTGGGGCTTTCATTTTTAGTTGGCTGGATTGGAACGATTGCAACAATAATATGTGCCGCCATCGTGGCGAGCTCCATATTTTCACCTGTGCAAATATCATCTATGTCATCAAAGTTGCCTGCAACGCCTGTAATCATAATAGGCTTGATAGTGTTTGCCGCCATAATAGGCACTCTTTTGGCAGCAGCCATGCTTGTAATTTGCGCGTGCTTATCCAGAAACGAAGGCGGTGCAAAATATGGCTGGAACATGCTTATCTGGGAAGCTGTGTGCGGAGTGTTTGTGATGATTTGCACACTTGGAACTTTCGGGGCAATAAATCAATCTCCTGTGCCCACGGCGCAGGTTTGCGGATGGCTTGTGGCTTGCGTTGTGGTGAATGTCGTCATAATGATTGCAGCTTCAAAAAAGATAGAAAAATAATTTTCTAGGCTTATTAGATATTCTAAATAGAGCGAGGGTGCGAAAAGCATGCGCTTCTGCGTTGAAGTTCATGCTTTTTGTGCCCTCGCTTTTTTATTTTTTTAAGTTTGGAAAGCAGTTGATTGGATGCGAAGTAGCTAACTGGACGCGAAGCAGTTGAATGGGTGCGAAGTAGCTAACTGGACGCGACCTTAAAGATTCCAAATAATAAAACGAACAGCAACGGTGGAAATTATTATAACAGTGGAAATCTTTATTCTAGGCTAGCGTCATTTTCTTGAGTTTATGCGCCATTTTCTTTGATTTGAAAGTGAAACAAGTGGTGTTCTGTTGGTTTGTTCTAGGAAGGTCTTCCTTTTTTTTTAGTTAATTGCGCCTGTTTTGTAATCTATTTGTAATCTGTTTGTGATCTGCTTTGAATTCGATTTGAAAATTAACGTGATTCAAATGTAATCCAACATGCGATTGATTAGGTTTTGTCTTTGATTTCTTACATGAATTTCTGGATATGTGTCTGCAACAATTCTTTTGCGGCGAGTGGTCGGTTAAGCAAAAACCATTTTTATAGATAAAACAACTTGTAAATTTTTTGAGATTTGTGCTAGCGCCGACCAGCCGTCATCTTGTTGATTGTCGGGAACTTAGGAGGGCACATGTCTAGCAAAAAAACAACTGTTATTGGCATTGTGTGTGGTGTGCTTTGTGCTGCTTTGGTGCTTGTATATGTCACAAGCGTGCGTGCAGAGGCTCAATCGGCGCGATCGGATGCTTTGGCGCGTTATGGTGGAGAACAAGTTGAGGTTTGTGTGGCCACAAACGATATAGCACCAGGAGACACCGTGAAGGCATCGGATGTAACCACGAAGTTGTGGGTGTCAGACCTTTTGCCGTCTGGGGCTATGAAGCAGACAAGCGATGTGGTTGGAAAAACTGCGTCTTCTTCCATCTTGAAGGGAGAAGTTGTGCTTGAGCAGCGTTTTAGAAGTGAATCCTCTCTTTTGGAAGTGCCAGAAAACATGACAGCCATAAGCGTTCCTGCTAAAAGTGTGCAAGCTGTGGGTGGTGCGTTGACTGTGGGGATGAGCGTGGATGTGTATTCCACAGGGAACACTTCTACTGCTCGGTTGATTAGCAATGTGAGTGTGTTGGCTACGAGCACGACGCAAAAAAGCGAATCATCGAGTTCTAAGTCTTCCTCAGAGGTGCAATGGATAACTATCGCTGTGCCTGCACAATATGTTGAATCAGTGGTGGCGGCCGCCGAACAAAGTCAGTTGTATTTCACGTTGCCAAATAATGGATAGAGGCTTGGGTTTTGCGTGATTTGGGATTTGTAGGGCATATAAATGGGCAAGAGTATGTGCAAGAGTAAGGGGGTTTTAAGTTGAAACGAATAGATGTCTTAGAGATGTTCGATGAAGGTGACGGGGTGGCAGATGTGCCGCAGCGTTTGGATGTGGCAGAGCGAAAAAATGAGCGAGAGCAAATGCGTGAAGATAGAGATATGTGCATACAAACTCGAACAAGCGCTAAGAATGCTGCGATTAGTAAAAACTGCGACAATCTGAATGCGAGAAATTCCTGTAAGGATAGCTGTGTAGTTTTATGTGCAGATGTTGACTGTGTTCGCCACCCCGAAGTTATGGGGCTAGATGGTGAAGATATGGTGAGCAAGGGCTGGATGAGTGTGGTGTGTGATGCAAGGGAAGCCAGAGATTCGTTAAGTGTGATGAAAGAAGTAGCAGAGGTTTGGGTTTTTTCGTGTGATGGGGCAAGCCCTATAAATTTATGTGCAGCAATAAAGCAAGATTCGCAAGAAAAGAAAGTGTATTTAATTTCATCTGAAAAGTCTGGATCTTTGTTGAGCCGAGCAAGCAGCGCAGGAATTGATGGCGTGTTGGGGATAGGGGAATTTGTTGACAGATACAACGAATGGAAAGGAAGAAACACTAGAAGAGACGTTCGTGCTGACAATGGAGCAAAAAAAGATCGCGTGTGCAAGAAAGGTTCTTTGGTGAGCCAAGCATGCGAAATTGTTGAGCAAAACATCAATACCAGCGGGTTTTCTGGACCAGTTCGAGTGGGGTGTGTGGATGAGCTAGGCAATAGAGTTGATTTTGGTGAGTTTGATGGCGCATGCACACACGAGAGCGAAAGCGCAGATGCGGGTGAGATGGATTTGCAGATGTCGCGAGCCGATGTTTCTAATGTTGCTTCTGCGAGTCAATCTTTTTTGTTGCCGATAGTTAGTGCAAGCGGAGGGTCGGGCAAAAGCACCATAGCGGCACTTACGGCCCTGATAGCACATCAATCAGGCATGAAAACGTTGCTTTTAGATTTTGATTTGCAATTTGGGGACATGGTGGAAACCGTTGGCGCAAAAGAAGCCATGCATGTGGAAGATTTAATTGAAGCACCTATGCGCATACAACACATCAGGCCAACAGAGGAAATGCCTGCCATACTGAGTATACCCAGAAATTTAGAGTTGTCTGAACAAGTGGAAAAACAACTGCCAGAACTCTTGGATTTGTTGTTGCCAAATTTTGACATGATAGTTGTGAACACTGGGAGCTATTGGTCAGATGAGCATGCTGTGTTATTGGAGCGTTGTTCGCGTGCGTTGTTTTTGGTAGACCAAAGACCAGCGTCTTTGCGTGCTTGCCAACGTGCACTTAGTTTATGCGCGCGTTGCGGCATTGCGACAAGTCCGCTTATTTTCGCAATAAACAAATGCAGTAAACAGGGGCTATATTCAAGCATAGATGTTTCGTGTGCGTTGCATGGTGCAACAACTAAAGAACTTATGTGGGGTGGGGTTGCAGTTGAAGAATATTTGGCGGCAGGTCAGGCGGTGCAACTGCTTAATACACATAATGCTCTGGTGGCAAGTCTTGGTGCTTTGCTTTTAGAGATTGTGCCCAACATGCCACAATCAGAATCTGTCTGTTATCAGTCGCAAAAGCCATCACTTTTGCAGCTGTTTAAGAGTAAAACTGGCATTGAATAGGGCAACTGATTATGTCTTTACTAGAGCGCGTGGAAATAGCACAAGGATGTTCCAAAAAAACTAGGGCTTCTAGTTTTTCAAAATTGCGTGCGGGTGTGCAAGAAATTTTGCCTGCAGAAAAATTGGCGCGCTTAAGTGAAGCAGGAATCAAACGTGCTAAAAGTGAGGTTTATCGTGCTTGTGCGCGTGTGTTTGAGAATCCAGAATGGGGTGGGGTTTCTGCTGCTCAAAGACGTGTTTTAACTGAACAGATAATAGATAGTCTGTTTGGTTTTGGACCACTTGAGGATTTGTTGGAAGACGAAAGCGTAACTGAAATAATGGTGAACGGTGCAAATAGCGTGTTTTTTGAACGCGACGGTAAGTTGTTCGCCAGCGATTTAACTTTTAGTAGCGATGAGCAGTTGCGTGCGCTTATCGATAGGATTTTAGGCCCGTGTGGGCGACGCGTAGATGAGCAGTGTCCTATGGCTAATGCGCGATTGTCGCAGGGACATCGTGTGCATGTGATAATGCCGCCGCTTTCTCTTTGTGGGCCTGTGCTCACTATTCGCAAGTTTTCATCGCAAGTGTTTCGCTTGGGTGATTTAGGGCGCATGGGTTCTTTTGATGAAAGTGTGTCTGTGTTTTTGAGGTGGGCAGTTCGCTTGAGAAAAAACATAGCAGTTTCGGGTGGGACTGGTTCTGGAAAAACCACGCTTTTGAATGCGATGTCGTGTGAAATTCCAGCTGATGAGCGCATCGTTACTATAGAAGATTCTGCTGAGCTGCGATTTTTTGAACATCCGCATGTGGTGTCTTTGGAAGCAAGACCACAAAACACAGAGGGTTTAGGTCTTGTGACTATACGCGATTTGGTTATCAATGCGCTTCGCATGCGACCAGACAGAATAGTTGTAGGGGAATGCAGGGGTGCGGAAGCCATGGACATGTTACAGGCGATGTCTACGGGCCACGACGGATCGCTTACAACCTTGCATGCAAATTCGCCAGTTGAGGTGGTGCAGCGTTTGACCACCATGGTGCGCTATAGCGCGGATTTACCTGTGGATGTGGTGGAGATAAACATTGCATCTGCCATTGATTTAATTGTGCAAGTGGCACGCTCGCCAACAGGTTTGCGTTATTTGTCGGAATTGACTTTGTTGGGATATGACGTTGAGAGCAGATGTTGCACTTTCACGCAGATTTATAGCAAAGGAGTGTTTGACGCGCGTGGTGTGTGGCATGTGTTGCCGCCATGAATAGAAGATGTCATATCGTTTGGTGTTGCCAGTGCAAAGGAGGTGAAAGAATGGATGCAGAAGTGTTGTTTTGCACAGCAATTTTAGTGTTTTCGTTTGTTGGAGTGTTTTGTTTAGTTGAAGGGCTTAGCGCTGCGATAAGGCGTGCGCGCGCAAGAGTGTCTTTTGCTCAAACATCAGGCAGTGTTTGTGGTGCGGGCAGTGCGTATGGGATATTCAGACATCTGCTTTTAAATGGCGTTCCAGCACTTAGAGGTGTTTCACAAGCACTTATGCGCATTTCAGTTGTGGATGCGTTTTTAGATAACATGACAGAGTTGTTTTGCGACAGAGGATGGTATACAAAAAAAAGTTCCATTGCATCATTGCTTTTTGCTTCTTTGATTGTTTTTGGTGTTCTGGCTTCTATTTTGGCACGAAACGTTGTGGCAGGTGTTGCGGTTGACGCGCTGGTAATTGTGGTTATAGCACTGATGTCTCAAAACTATCAAGATGAACAAAACGATGCTTTATGCGAGGGAGTTCCCAATTCTTTGTTGGTGATGAGTGAATGCTTTCAATCTGGATATTCACTTGTGCAAACGATGCAGATGGTGGCAGAGCAAAGCAGCGCAAAACTATCTCAGGTTTTTGGAAAGTGTGCCAACATGTTGGAGCTTGGAGCTTCTTCAAAAGAGGCACTAGGTGCGCTTCAAACAGAGATATCTGTGTCTGAACTTTCTTTTGTGGCTGTGGCACTAGATGTGCAACACCAAACTGGCGGCAGCATTTCATATGTGTTGGGTTCGGCAGAGCAAATGGTGCAAGACAAGATAGATCTGCGCAGAAGTTTGCAAGTGCAAACAGCGCAAGCCAGGCTTTCAGCCAGAGTTGTATGCGTGATGCCTTTCATTTTGGTGTTTGTTTTGTCGATGATATCCGAAGGTTTTATGACTCCATTTTTTTCTGGACCTGCGGGTTTTGTAATGTTGGGAGTGGCTTTGGCAATGGAAGCATCAGGAGTGTTTATGGTGCGTCGGATGTTGAAGATGGCGCTGTGATATGGCGTAGTGTATGTGTGTTGTAGTGTGATGTGGCTTTAGGGAAAGTATAGCTGTGAAGTATTTGGTGATTTCAACAATAATTTTACTTGCTTTTTTTAGTGCGTTGTTTATTTCCAGATCGCTGTTGCAACGAAGAGCGCACAACAAAAACAGGCAGAAAATTTATGGAAATTTATCCAACAGGGAAAATGCGTTGTTTTCGGCACTTGATTGTGACGGTCTGGCTAGAAAAATTTTGGAATATTCATTGAATCTTGAAGCAAGGCTTGCCCACAAGTCAACACAATGTCTATCAGGATATTTGCCGCTTTCAGATGTTCAAAGTGACACGTCAGCAGATGTTTACAACTTAAAAAATATAAGCAGAGCAAAAAAACAAGAGTTGAACATTTTGCATGCAGGACTGAAAGATAAGATTGGGGCAAAAACTTTACGCGAAGCGCGTTTGCGTTTAGGGGTAGGGGTGGGTTTTGTTGGTGTAGTAATCGGTGCATGTTTGTCTAACGAATTGATGTTTATTTTGGGCGCAGCTGGTGCAATTGCAGGAGTTTTAGGCCCTAGGTGGGCGCTTATGCAAGAGGTGAGTGCTCGTAGTAATAGATTGAAAATAGAGTTGCCAGAACTGCTGGAAGTTGTGAGTTTGGGCATGAGCAGCGGTCTTTCATTTGATAGAAGTTTTGGTTTGTATTGCTCATATTTTGATACATCTTTTTCGCGTGCGTGCGCCAGTGCCCATAAGCGTTGGACTATGGGCTTTTCGACTAGAGAGGAAGCACTGGGAGATCTTTCATCTCAATATGAGTCAAACATGCTTAAACATGTGGTTCAAAACATAGTGAGATCTATGAAGTTTGGAACACCGCTGTCGGATGATTTGAAGCGTGCAGCAAAGGATAGCAGGGCTGAGCAAAAGGCGGCAACACAAGAGCAGGTGGCAAAAGTGCCAGTGCGGATGATGATTCCGACTGCGTGTCTTATATTGCCTGCCATGTTGATCTTGGTTTTAGGACCAGTGTTATTGGAGCTGATAGAGGGGTTTTAGGCGGGGGTTCTATGTGCGTGTGTTCAAGGAGTTAAACAGAACAGACGAAAAGCAAAAAAAGCAAAAAAATGGTGCGGGAAGGCAAATGTTATTCAGAAAGGAAGGAAATTATGAGCGTGAATAAAAATGATTGTTGCGGTTTGTGCGTGCAAGAAAATTTTAATAGGGAAGATGGAAAAAATTGCATCTGTAAACGTGCTGCCTCGATGAGTATGCGTGAAAAAGCGCAGCGCAAATGCATCTGCGCGATGTCGAGTGTGCAAACAAAACTTGCACGCATAAATTGTAACGAACGCGGTCAGGGCACTACAGAGTATGCCATCTTAGTGGGCGTGTTGGTTGTTATAGCCATTTTGGCGATAACTGTTTTTCGCGGAAAGATCCAAGAGCTTTGGAACAACATATCTGATGGAATCAACAACTTATAACTGCATGTGTGATGTGTGAGTGCTGTGGTTATAGAAAAGTGCGATGTGTGAGTGTTATGGCTATAGATAAGTGGGGCGACAAAATGCGAGAGTGTTTATTTGCGAGTGTTTGCAATAGTTTGCATGAAGACATGCCAGAGGCTGGTCAGGGCACAGTTGAATTTGCGTTGGTTACCGTGGCACTTTTGGCTGTTGTTTTAGGCATAGCGGCCATGTGGCGACTTTTTGGTGATGGTGTGCTTATGCAACATGTGCTTACGTCAGCCTCGCATCATGTGGGTGGGTCTATCGGTTCGCTGGCAGATGTTTTTGCATATTAGGCAAGGTTAAATTATGTGTGTGGGGGATAAGCTTAAATTTGAAAAGATGGGGCTTAGTGGTCAGTCAACGATAGAGGCAGTTTTTGTGATCCCTGTGTTGTTAGGGTGCATTCTTATGCTTATTCAACCATGCATTTATCTATACGATCGAATGATTATGCAAAATGCAGCTGCGGAGGCGTGCAGGTTGGCTGCAACGCTAGACACCTCTGGGCAAGAAGAAACGTTGAAGGACTTCGTAAAAAGGCGCTTGGGTGCCATTCCTGAGCAAGACAATTTTCATGTGC
>CAVEFW010000231.1:0-6010 GCA_963615035.1 Phocaeicola dorei | reverse complement strand
TGGGTGTGAATTTTTGTGTGGTGCCCACCAACTTAAATCCACATATTCCACACGAAGACGAATTGGCACCAACCACATTTCCACACACTGGACACGTATTATTCATCTTTCTCCTTATATATCTATTTATATATCTATTCTTGCTGGTCAAAAGGTTACTTTAACCTTGTTTTTCAGCACATTCTAGGCTGGGCTCAGAAAAAAATGTGCTACAAAAAAATGTGCCTCACAAAACAACGGTCTCTTCAAAAAATGCGCCTCACAAAAAATTATATGCGCGCGCAATCTCTTGTGCACCCTTACAACGATTTATCGTTTATCAAACTCGATTTATTTATAAGTTCACTTGTTGCAACAGTTTGTGACCCTTGAATTCCTCGAAAAAATCTGTCTATCGATATTCCTATTCTCTCAAGGATGTTTGGAGCGCGCACATCTTCGCAAGCTATCACATCGACACGTGCAATTTCTTTGTTGTGCTGTAAAAATACAACTTGCCCCACAACGTCTCCCGCATACACATCTCCCGATAAATCATAGGCTGAGAAAGTCTGGCTCACGTTTCCTTGCAAATCAAACAGAGAAATTGTGGCATCTTTGTTTTCAAATGTTGCAGGCACAACTGTGTTCACATAATCTTTGTGAGCAACGTTTGCAATGAGCGGCACTTGAGTGTCAACTCCAGCAACATTCATGGTGGTGGTCATAGAAGTGTTGGATATTTTATAGTTGATGTAGTGATTATAGAACCAATCTGTCATGGTGGAAGTGTCGCTGAAACGAGATGATGTGTCGGGTGCCTTCAGCGCCACAGTGTAAATTTCAACGCCAGCTCTATTTGTGCAACCCGCAAAACATGCACCCGCCAAATCTGTAAAGCCAGTCTTGCCGCCCAAGAAACCATCTAAGTTGCCTATCAGCTCATCTGTAGATTCCACTGTTACTTGCACATTTTCCCCGCCGCGCAACACATTTAGTGTTGCAGATTGGTTGTTTATCGAAGATCGAATCAAATCGTTTTTCATTGCCTGTGCGCACATGATTGCAACGTCGTGGGCTGTGCTATGGTGATCTGCGGCATATTCGCCATCGTCTAAGCCATGAGGGTTCGCAAACACAGAATTAGTCATGCCAATTTCCGTGGCTTTTGCGTTCATCGCAGCCACGAATGCTTGCGTTGCCTCTTTGTCTGTGCCAGTTGTGCCTTGTTGGGCAAGCAATTTTGCGCCATAGAACTCACAGATTGCCTGGGCACAATCGTTTCCAGATGGCACAAGCATTCCAAGCAGAGCGTCTTTTAGCGACAGTTCATCGCCACTTTTTAGACCCGCGGAAGACTCTCCGATTGCTGCTGCGCTCTCTGAGATGACAATCTTATCTTCTGCGCTTCCCATAGAACATGCCACGATGGCTGTCATGAATTTTGTGATGGAAGCTATCTTTGTTTGCACATCGCCTGAACGATTGAAATATGCCTTTCCAGTTGAATCCATGACAAAAGCATATTCGGAAGATACACTCGGGCAATTTGCAACAGTTAGACCTAGCGTTTCGACTGTGTCATCTGCCACAACATCTGATTTGCGAACATCGCCAAAAGCAAGCGTGTGTGGTGTGAGCGAAACGCTCAAAGTCAAGGCAATAAAAAAACATACCAGCACATAAAACGCGTGCTGGATGTTAGATGTAGTTTTAGTTGTGTCTAGTTTATTTGTTGAATTGATATTTGCAATTTTCATTTTGCGTTTTTTACCTGCTTATGTTTTGTTTATTCTTTATATGCTTTGTTTAATCTTTATAAATCTCATTTAGTCTTTGTATACATCGCTTGCGTCTAGAACGCAAACGCCAGCAGCTCGAAGCGAAACTTCAACAGCTTCAGATTTTACTTTCAAAACATTTATGGCATATTCGGCATCTGTTGAATAGCAATAACCATATTCTATGTTTACGTCTAGGTCATCGAGCTTTTCAAGCAAGTCTGCCAAGCCTCCAGCCGCACCTGACACGCGAATGGCCAAAACAGGCGTGCATGTTGCGCGAAAACCTGCATCGTTTAGCGTTTTTGCTGCAGCTTCTGGCGTGTCGCATATAACGCGCAAAACGCCGAAGTCTGAACTTTCTGCGATGTTTAGCGCATGCATATTTATTCCAGCGTTTGCGATTGTGCGCGTGGCGTCGCAAAGACGTCCTTCTTTGTTTTCTAGAAAAACAGTTAACTGAGAGATCATGGTGTGTCCTTTCGTTTTGTTTTTGGTTGAATTTATTTGCTTGTTAATAATTTTTGGGTTATTCATTCGCGCGTTATTTTTTCGAGCGTTTTGAGTTTACTTGTTTATGATAGCCTAACTTGTGGATGTATCAACTTCAGTTCCAGGTCCGCACACAATAACTTTATTTTTCGGCTCATATTCTGAAACATATTCATTTGTATATAAAATTTGCTTGTTTGCATCATAGACAGTGCGCGTGACGCTTATTTTGCTCCCGTTTGTTCCTGTGGTCTTTACATAAGAATAACCTTTCGCCAAAGTTTCGTCTTCCTTTACCACCGTTCTATATGTGCTTCCTTCCTGCCAATCTCCAAGCTTTGATTCAACACTAAATGTTTGCGGTGTGCTATATAGGCTGACTGTTACGCTTGTTTCATCAGAGGAAGTTACCATCAAAACATCAGATGTGGTTTCGTTTGCCCACGAAAGATCTAGATCGCTCCAAGCAATGGCGGCGTCTCTTCCAGCAGGATAACTTGAAATATAGAGTGAGTGTGGGTGCCTCTCTGTGATTTTATAGGGCGATTCATATAAGGCGTTAAAGACAGTAGTTGCCACCTGGCATATGCCTCCGCCATATGTGTCTACATATTCGCCTTCTGCGATAGAGCCCGCGGCTAGATATCCTTTTTCTTGAGTGGTGTCGCCCACTATGCCATTAAACGACCACGTGCCACCATTGGCTTTGCATACAGTTTTGTTTAACTCGCTAGCACCAATGCGTATGTTTGTGTTGCGCGCCTCTGTTCCCGCAGAATCGCTGAAAGTGGTGGTGTATGTCGAAACTTCTGTGAGCACTTGCATCTCAAGTGCCTCATCATATGTAAGAGTTTTTGGAACGCTTCCAGATTCAACTATCACAGATGGTTGTGTGGCTGTGGATGAGTTTTCGTTATTTTCTTCGTTTGTGGCACCTGTGCTGTGTTCAAACATAGATGAATTTAGAGCGGAAATTGCATCTGTTAAGTGTGGCACCTGACCTTCGCCATTTGTGTTGACAATCACATTTTCGCCTTGAACGTCAAACGATAGCTGTGTGTCGGTTATGCTTGATGTTGCTTGAAAGTCGGCGTAAAAATCTGCACTGAATTTCTTAGGTGTGATGGATGGGATAAGTTGCCACTGTCCTTCTGTGTTGCTTTTAGTTGTTTGCACCCATGAACCAACCTGAGATGCGGTGTATGCATGATTTGACCCAGCATACGAAACCAACACGCCGTTGCTTATTGCGCTATTTACCATATCTGCAACACTTTGCGCTTCGCTTTGTGTAATGTTGACTTCAGCCGTGTTAACGTTTGCAACTATTTCATGTGAAGCCTCGGGGGAAATGAACGCTTGAGTCAATTCATTTTTTAGAGTGTCTGTGTTGACTTCTTGGCCATCATAGCCCTCTGTTGTGCTTGCATGACCGTCGCGCACCTCGATGTTCCAGTCGCATTTTTCATAGCCAAGAGTTTTATTTATGGTGCTTGCAAATTTTTCAAATAGCCCATCTTCATAGTTTAGTTGCATCTGAATAGTGTTGCCAAAAAATTGCGCTCCTAGCCGTCGGAGAAAACCCCCGTCTTCCCTGCCAACTTCATAGGCACGCGCGACCAGATCATCTGAGCTTATCTGTGTTTCAAAAGACGTGGAATCTACATCCCAATAGTTGACATTTGCGTTTGCTTCTTGCGTTGATAGTTGCTCTGCTATTTCTTCGTTGTTGCCCTCTCCGTTGTAAAAGTTTTCACGCCCCGCGTCTCCTGCAAACACGCGCACCTTTGTGTTTGCAATTCTAGGCGAATAATAATCACTTATTGCCTCTGTTGCCTCTTGTTGTGTCATGCCTGACACATCCACATCCCCTATATGCACTCCAGCATATATGTTTGGATATGTGAACACCCTATATAGATTTACGACTATAAACACAACAAAAATTATGAAAACCACAAGAAGAGCTTTGGCCAGCAAGCTTTTTTCAGAGCGCATGGATGTTGCATTTTGAATTGTGTAAGTCATTTGCGCTAAGGGGTTTGATGCGGCACTAGATTTTTTGTTTGACTTATTGCTTGATCTATTTGGCGCACTATATTTGTTTTTTTTGTAATCTCGCTTAGAAAAATCGACAAAGTTTGCATCAGTGTGTCTTGCTCGGTTGACTGCATCGGTGCGCTTGGCGCGACTGCTTGTGTCGGTGTGTCTGGCACGGTTGTTTGTTTCGATGTGTCTGGTGCGATTTTTGCTTGAAGTGCGTGTTTGAAAATGTTGAGGCTCGCTTGCACGCGAATTTATCGACTGAGCAGATTGTGCATATCTGCTTGAACCATTACTTTTCGCAGACGATCTGCGTGCATGATTGCCCAAGGAGCGATTTTGCCTTGAGTTGCCTTGGCTGTTATGTCTTGGAAAATCGCTCACGTTTGACTATTTCTCCTTGGTAGCGATATATAAATGATATATAAAGCCTATTGCATAATTTTTATTCTTTCACATAGATTTTAACGAACATTATTCAGATTTCAGTTTCTTTTTTGCCACAAGACGCCTTTTTCCATCATAAATATAAAAGGCGGTGGTAAATATGTTTAGCACCAAGCCTGCGTATACTATCCATATTCCAAAGCAAACATCACATGCGTTAAACCCTGGAAGCCACGAAACATCTGTTATGCCAAGCCCTGGAATTTGCGGAAAGTTTAGGAGCATGGCAGCAAAACCTATATACATAAGAGTTGCCGCAAATTTGCCAGGATAGATTACAGGCACGCGCACGTCCCAGCATTTGATTAAATAGGCTCCGCCAGCAAGCAAAAACAAATCGCGCAAAAGCACTAAAGCGACAATCCATGCGGGCACACGCCCCACCACTAAAAGACCAATGACTGCAGATATCACCAATGCTCTGTCTACGAATGGGTCGAGCAACTGACCTAGTTTTGAGACTTGGTTGGTGCTGCGTGCAACCAATCCATCTAAGAAATCTGTGGCGGCTGTTAGCGCAAACACCACACATGCCCACGTGTTGTATCCACTTATGAGCAAATATAGAAACACGGGAATAAAACAGAGCCTTATGAAAGTGATTATGTTTGGAACAGTCAAAATTTTATTTGACACATATTCTTGCGTGTCGGGTGTGGCTTGCGTGTTTTGAGCGTCTTGCGCGTTGTTTGTGTCGTATGTGTTTTGCATTTCATGCGCGTCATGTGCATTTTTCGCGCTGTGCATGGTTTTCATGGGTGGCTTGGGTTTCGCGCAGGGGGCATTTTTATTTGTGGCACTCATTTTGTTTGTGTAGCATCCTTTGCTTTTTTAGCCATATACGCTGCTCTCACCTTGGCTGCACGTTCTGGATCCATTTCAGCCAACTTGGCATCCATTTCCGCATCACCCGTAGGCTCGATGGTTGTTTTTCCTTGTGCGCCATTTTCGCAATCTGTCGAACCATTTTCGTTTTCAACCCCAGATTTTGCAACATTTTTAGACGATTTTTTAGGTTGTTCAGGCACAAAAACCACTTCAGGCACAAAACTTGCACAAGTAAGTGGTGCGTTAGGCAACATCAACATGCAATCTTTTGTGCACTCACGCACACAAGAGCCGCATTGCACACAGCTGTAATGATTTATGGTCCAAGTGCGCTGTTTTTTGTCAACCTTAATTGAGTTGCAAGGGCACTTTTTTTCGCATATGCCACACAAACCGCATTTTGAAGCGTCTAGCGCCACAACACCTTTAAGACCTAGCGG
>CAVEFW010000230.1:0-5247 GCA_963615035.1 Phocaeicola dorei | reverse complement strand
CACGCAACCTCATGAAAGCACACATCACTCTAACCCACCCCGATAACTTCGTTGGAATCGCTGAACGTGATGGCACCAGACACAGACCTGCTGCTGAGCTTTATGCTCTCGCCCAAAAAACTTGTGGTGGGGCTTCCCATGATGGTGAAATTCACCACGCCATTGCTTCCATAGCTCACCGATTGCACGCTGTCTATGGTGTAACTCACGCCGCCAATTTGCACAGTGGAAGACTGGCTTAAATAATCACGCGCCAAGCTTTCCAGTTTTGAACTTCTGTGGAGCACCACATATATAGTGACATATTTATCTTTGTCTAACACCGTGTTTGCCGCTGGTTCGCTTGAATACACCGTGCCTTCCTGCAGATATTCACTCTCGACTGAATTTAGATATACATAATAGCCAGCCTCGCGCAACGTATAAGTTGCATCTGCCTCGCTCATGCCCCGCACATCGGGCACACGATAATTTTGAGCAACAGTCAATGTTACCGTGCGCGAACTTTTCGCCTTAGTGTCGGCTGCTGGGTCTACGCTTATCACTTGACCTTCTGTTGCTTCGTTGGTTTTGTTATATTGCACATCTGCTATGTTTGTGTAACCACTATCTCGCAGTGCTTGAATTGCCGCCTGCTCTTCCATGCCCACAACCTCGGGGATTGTCCGGCTTTCTGCAACGTGCACCACAACCTCGCTGCCCGCAGCCACACGTGTGCCCACTTTTGGGTCTGTCATGAGCACGATGCCTTCGGTGTCGTCTGACTTCACCTTGCTCACCCGTGGCTCAAAGCCTGCTTGTTGCAATGTGTAAACTGCGTCTGCCTCGCTCATGCCTGCTGTGATGGGCACAGTTTTTCCGCCCCAAAGCTCCGCCGAATATCCCGCAACACCAAAGATGGCGGCCGCCAAAACAACACCTGCAATAACAGCTGGAACGATGATTTTTGTCTTTGACTTGGAATTCATCTGCAAGTCGCGACGCTTTTTGCGATCTTGCTTCTTCATTTCGCGAATGCGCTTTTTTTCTTCGCGGGCGCGCTGTTTTTCTTCCGCTCTGTTTGCGGGAGCACTGATGTTTTTCACTCTGGAAGTAAACGCTTCGGTTTTAACGCCGTCTTGAGTTTCGGGATCGGTTTTTGTTTCTGGCTTTGTTTTTGCCGCTGCATCTGTTTTTGTTTCAGGTTCGGGCTTTGCCTCAGATTTGGCTTCAGCGTTAACACTGTCAAAAACTGCAGTATCTTCTTCTATTTCCGATTTAACATCACTATGAACTGCGGGTTTTGCTTCAACTTCGATTTCGACTTCTGGTTCAGCCGCCTTGGCCTTTTGTGTTTGCTTTTGCTTTTTTTCGCTGTCTATAGAATCGCCTTTATTGCCGCCAAACAACGGGGGCAAGGCTGCTGTGGATGCGTCGGAATTAAGTCTGTAACCACATTCGTCACAAAACTTCGCATTTTCTCTATTTTCTGAATTACACTGCGGGCAAATCATTTTGTTGATACTTATCTTCCCTCTCAAACACACCGCACGCAAAGGCGCACACAACGTGATAAACATTCTATTGCTGCGTGCATTTTAATGAAGGGTTAGATTTATATGCGCGAGATTTGCAAACACGCACGAAAAGCACAAATTATGCGCAGGAATAACGCAGAAGTGTGATGGTCGTGTTTCCATATGTCTTAGACACTGCTTCGCTCCACGCACCCCCAAGCAAAGCGAACATAGGTAAAAGATCGGTGTTTTTGTCGTGTTCGTAAACTGCCAGAGCGCCATTTTCGAGTGCGCTTATCGAGTTTGCCTCGCCCATTTCTTCGTTGCTTGCGGTCTTGACTATTTCTTCGTTATTGCTTGCTGCCTCGACTGTTTCTTCGTTGCTGTTTGCAACCTCGCCCGTTCCTTCGCCATGGCTTGCAGCCTTGTCACATCGCCCCGCAAGAGAATCGCCACGTCGCCCCGCAAAAGAACGCAACAACTCGCCTATTTTCTCAGGTGCTGTTGCGTAAGGCGGGTCGAGAAAGATCAAGTGATAGCGAGGTGCATGGTAAAGAGACACATCGCGCAAAGACCTTCCCTCAAGCCTAGCAAACGACGCACAAGAAAAAACATCGGCTTGTAAAAGTGCGCAGGCGTTCCTTACACCCAAGCTGTCCACATTTTTTTTGAGCACCGAAAAAGCTTTCGCGTTTTTCTCACAAAATGTCGCGTGAGCGGCGCCTCGCGAAAGAGCTTCAAGCCCCAACGCGCCCGAACCAGCAAAGGCGTCTAACACATTTGCGCAGCACAAATCTATGCGCGAAGCAACCATGCTAAACAAGCTTTCACGCACGCGATCTGTTGTCGGGCGCGTATTTTTGCCGCTTGGAGCTTCCAGCCTGCGCCCGCGAAATTCTCCCGCAACTATTCGCATTACCTTAAATCTATCACGCGTTTTGCTTTGCCTATGCTGCGCTCTATTGTCTTAGGCTCCACCAGTTTCACCTTTATCCCCACGCTTAAGCTGTTTTTCATCTGTGCTTCTATGTTTTTCTGCAAGTTTTCTATCGCTGAAATTTGATCGAAATTAAAGCCAGGGTTTAGCTCGGCTTTAAGCGTTACATAATCCAAGCTTCCGCGCGTGGTGAGTTCGATTTGATACCAACTGCTCACGTCGCTAAACGTTTTCATCACGTCTTCAATCTGCGACGGGAACACATTCACGCCGCGAATGATGAGCATGTCATCGGTGCGACCATGCAAGCGGTCGATGCGTTTGTGCGTTCTGCCACAAGCGCACGCGCCAGGCAAGATGCGCGTAATGTCGCGCGTGCGATAGCGAATAACAGGCGAAGCCTCGCGATCGACGGTGGTGAGCACTAGCTCGCCCCACTCGCCATCTGGCAAAACACGCCCCGTGGCTGGGTCGATTATCTCTGCAATGAAATGATCTTGCGCCAAGTGAAGCCCGTTTTGCTCCCAACACTCAAGCGCCACGCCTGGCCCCATGGTTTCTGTAAGCCCATATACATCCAACACCTTATAGTTCAGTTTTCGTTCCAACTCTGAGCGGAAATTGTTGCTCATGGGCTCTGCGCCGTGGATGCCCGCACGCAACGTGAAATCTTTCGCTGGGTTGATGCCCATCTCTAGCGCTGTGTCGGCAATGTGCATGGCATAGCTTGGCGTGCAACAAAGAATGGTGGAGCCCATTTCGCGCAACACGCGAATTTGTCGCTCGGTGTTGCCAGCACTCATAGGAATGGTGGTGCACCCAGCGTTGATGCCGCCATAGTGCGCGCCCAATCCGCCTGTAAACAAGCCATATCCATAGCACACGTGCATCACATCTTCCGCGCTTCCATTTGCGTAATCAACGCCACGCGCAAAACACTCACCCCAAATGTCGATGTCGTGTTTTGTGTATGCGCCCACAGTGGCCACACCCGTGGTGCCGCTGCTCATGTGAATTTCAAGCACATCGCGCATGGGCACCGCCAACATGCCGTATGGATATGCGTCGCGCAAATCTTGTTTTGTAACGAAAGGCATTTTCTGCAAATCTTCCAACGATTTAATGCTTTTCGGGTCAAAGCCAGCCTCGTCGAATGATTTTTTGTAAAAAGGAATGTTTTCATAACAACGAAGTGCTGTTTTCTTTAAGCCCTCAAGCTGCATTTCCTCGAGTTTTTCTTGCGGTGCGGTCAAAATTTCTGTCTGCATTTAATCGCCTTTCTTTGGTTTTGTTTTTGGCTTGCGCGGTTTGGTTCGGTTTGGCTTGCGCGGCTTTGCATTAGGGTTTCCTGCTTCAGTCAACCGTATATAAGCGCGGGTAATGGTAAGACTAAATGCAGCCTTGAACAAAAAGTTATAAGGTTATGAATAAATGTGATATTGCGAACTTTAACTGCTGTTTTATCAAGCTTTAACCGCTTCACCAGTCAACCGCTGCGCCAAATGTTTTTGCTATGTCGATTTTCGCCCGATGCTCTCGCACGTCTTGTTATGTCTATTTTCGCCCGACACTCCCGCACGCCTTGTAACGCTGATTTTTAGTGTGCCATCGCTTAAGGCAGTGGGCTTTGTTCGACATATGTGTCTTTTATGTCTTCTGCCACTTCTGTTCTGGCGTCTAAGTCTTTGTCTTCATCATCTAAACAAGCACCTAAACCACCACTTGTGCCGCCAGCAGCACCACCTTCAGCGTCCGCATCGCCATCTTCACCCGCATATCTATTCACCAAGTCATTTATAACAGCATCGTTGATTTCCAAATCTACGTCATACGCCTTCGCCAAAGCCCGCGCCTGTTCCGCGCGCACTTGTGATAACTCCGCCTCTCCCGCTTGCTGCAGATATTCACTTTCCAGCAAAAGCGTGTGCGCGATATATCCGCAAACGCGCGGGTCTGTGCCTGTCACCTGAATAACCGAAGCCATCGATTCGGGCGCCAAGCTCAAAAGCGTCTCGCCATCTATCTCTGTGGCGTTGCTGATTGCCTCTTCCAGCGTCTCGGCAGATTTTCGCGGGTCTGGCTTTTCGTCAAAGATGGTCTTGCGAATGGCCTCTGCCAAATTGGTGATCAACCTCATCAGATAATCTCGCTGAAACATATACAAATCCTTTCTGCCGCTGATTAATTTGCGGCCGCTCTATAACAAACGCTCTATAACAAATTTTCTGGCATCTCCACGCCCAAGTGTTCAAACGCGCTCTGTGTGGCTTGACGGCCTCGCGATGTGCGCACAATGAGACCCAACTGCATGAGATATGGCTCATACACATCTTGCAAGGTGTCTGGGTCTTCAGAGAGCGCAGAAGCCAAGGTGGACAAACCAACAGGCGCGCCCGAAAACCGTTTCACCATAAACTCCAAGATGCGGTTGTCCATCGCATCCAACCCCAAGTTGTCGACTTCGTAAAAATCGAGCGCCTCCGCAGCAGCACTTTCGCTTATGACGCCGTCTTTTCTCACTTGCACCCAGTCGCGCACACGCTTGAGCATTCTGTTGGCAAGACGCGGCGTGCCACGGCTTCTGCGTGCAATTTCCAGCGCTCCTTCGGGCGTTATGTCTACATCTAATATTGCAGCAGAACGCGAAACTATTTCAGCGAGTTCCTCTGGCGCGTAAAATTGCAGGCGATACACCACACCAAACCTATCGCGCAAAGGCCCCGTTAACAAGCCAGAGCGCGTCGTGGCACCGATGAGCGTAAAGCGCGGCAAATCCAGGCGAATAGATCGCGCCGCAGGACCTTTCCCCACAAT
>CAVEFW010000229.1:0-3601 GCA_963615035.1 Phocaeicola dorei | reverse complement strand
AAAAGTTTGTTGTTTTTTTTTTTTTTTTTTTTGAATGGAGGCTTGCTGATGGCTGGCAAAAAGTGCTGTGCTGAAACAAAGGTTTGCGCTAACAACATGCAAGATGACGCAGGTGAAAAGTTGAGCGAAAACAAAACACGCGCAAAAACTCACACCACACGCTCATCCATTTTAAAGGTGTTGCTCAGTTTTGTTTTAGTTGCATCTATGTTGCCTATGTGCGCTTGCAAAGACACAGATGTTTTAACTGAAATTGCATACACCGACGATTCAAGCCTTTTGACAGACTCAATTTTGTGGGAGTTTCTAAGGAGCGCAGACCCTAATCCAGATTTTTCTTCCATGACGTCTATGGAGTCTCCCAGGATAGACGAACAAACTCCTGAAGACCCAACGTTTGACGAAGAGCCAAACACTCCCGAACAACAGACAGACGAAATGCAACACAACGAACAAAACAACAAAGACTATAACGCAACTAAGGGGGATATGGAAAGTCAAGAGAAAGGCAACAACGAAAAGAAGAAAAACTCTGGCGGGCTTTTGTCTAACATCATTCGCCCCAACGTTACAGTGGGAGATGGCGGCTCTGGCGGCTCTGGTGGCAGTAAAAAAGACGATAAGTTAACGGGAGATACGAAAGAAAAAGGCGATGGCGAAAGCGATAGCGGTGCCTCAGATGATTCTTCTGACAACAAACGCCCAGGTGAAGGCTCATCCACAGGCGGCAATGATGGCAAAGGAAATGGCGGAGATGGCAAAGAATATGGTGGAAATGGCTCATATGAAGACCTGCCCCATTCTGGCAAGCTTGCAGCTTGCGGCCAATATGCTCTAATCGTGCAGATGCTTGGAGGCTCGGGCACGCTTTGTGCGGCAGACAGTGATTGGCTAGACCGCGTGCAGGGCTCGTCTCTTTTCCCAGGCGAGGGCTTAGAAGATGTGAGTGTTGGTTGGAGTGGCACATCTGCTAACTTGCAGAGCATAAAAGATTCTGGGGCTGAAGTGGTGTTGCTTGAGCGCGGCACAACTTATCTGTCCGACGATGAAATTGAAGATTTAATTCAATCCGGCATAGACGTGGTGCATATGCCTCGCCTAGGGTTAGTGGATTCTTCTCAATATTCAGTCAACACGGCAGTGCAAGCTGTGGGTGAGATAATGAAAAACGCAACGGGCAATTCAAGCTCTAACATGGCGCAACAATATATTTCCATGGTGCAATCCACTACAAGTTCTGTGCAACAAAGTAATGGCGGCACGTCTGGCAGACTTATGAAAGGCTCTCGTTCCACATATATCGATGTTTACCTAAACGACACATCACTTCCCACAGACAATCAGGCTTATTACAATACCACGTTTATAAATAATTGGGCAACTTGTGGAATATCATCATTTCAAGGAGTGCAATCTTGGAATGGCGCACACGATTTTTATTTGCATGGAAAAACCGTAGATTGCACAGATGGCGTGGGGGTTGGACTTGTTAATTCAAATGGAAAAGCAGGGCAAACGTGCGCCATTTTAGATTATTACTTGCAATATGCTGGCGTGGGCGATCAATCTATGGAGTTTACAAAATTGCCAGACCTGCCTCGTGTTCAGTATTTAGCAACTCCAGACACGGGTGTAAGTTTAAATTTAAACATTGCACACACTCAGTGGATTGGAGGCGCAAATGGGCTGTGGGCTCATATGTCTGGCAGCACAGACATTGAGGCAAACTATACATATGTGGGTCTAGACAATTACCCAGGCATAATTGTGCGCGAATCATCTTATGCAGACAGAATAGTGGCTTCATCTCAAAAGCAATATGGATTCTATAACTCAGGCAAAGCCTATAGAGTATACACAATGCCATCGGGAGTTGCGGGCTGTTGGGCAGATGGAAACGTGGAAAGTTTCTTAACCGCCCCTTGGGCATACACTTGGTTTCAGTGTTACAACTCACAAGACAGATATTCATCTGAGAGTTATTTCAACAATTTCTATAGCACATTTTATAGGTGCAGTTTTTCAGACGCGTGCAACGCGGGGTTAGTTTCTGGTTACGGAGATGTAAAACAGGCAGGTTCACAATGGCTGTAACTTCCTCAATGCAGTTTTTCGCACTTGACATGCGTTCGCGCCAGCATACTCTTCTTGTTATTTTTGGCGCCACATTGAGGGGGTTTCGTCTCACGGTTCCAAGTTCGACTCCACCCCCTCAATGCTGGCGCAAGCGTGCGCACGGAGGCGTGCAAACTTGCGGTGGTGTGCTTTGCGCCACATTCAGGGGGTTTCGCCTCACGGTTCCAAGTTCGGCTCCACCCCCTAAATGCTGGCGCAAAGCTTGGGGATGCAGTGTGAAGCACCTCCAATGTGGCGCGGGACTACGTTAAAGGATGCGCACATTAAACGTTGGCTTTAACAACTTTCAAAGTTGTGGATATAAGCAATTAAGTTTCACAAGTTAGACAATGTAAACGATTAACGAAAGGCAGGTTTTAAGAGATGAACATGAAAACGAAGGCGAGATATGCATATGCGCATAAATTCATTTGCGCATTGCTTTCTTTTGTGCTGGTGGTGGGGCTGTGTCCTACTCCTCGTGCATACGCCACAGGCCAACTTGGCGCAAACGCTTCAGGCGGTGCTCAAACATCGCAGGAAAATTCAGCGCAGCAGACAGGCGAGCCAAAAGACATTGCAGATTTGTGGGAATCACAAGACTCAATTATTAGCGAGGTGGGCAACTATTACCTATCTCGCGATGTTGAAACTTCTCACACTTTGTATGTATGCGTGGGCGAGGGCAAAAGTGCCACCATCAATTTCAACGGACACAAGGTGAATATTACAGGTGCTGTTGAAACTGGCATAGACGCCAGCACATCTCGTGGAAGTGTAGAGATTAAAAGCGAGGCTATAGACAAAACTCAAGACGCTAAAGATGAGGCAAACAAATCCGACGCGTCAACGAGTGCGGAAAATAGCGACGCGAGCGCCAAAGATGAAAACGCCAAAGATGAAACAGGTGCAGACGCTCAAAACTCAACGGCTAATGGGTTTGTGGGTTGTCTTGTGGTAAACGCGAATGCAGCAACCGATTCAATTTCTGCAATTCGCATGACTCCACAAATAGATGAAGTCGAAACAAATGCAAACTCAAACAGTGCTGCAGATGCCAAATATGCAGGTGAAGATGGCAAAACATATGCTGCAAAGTCTGCAGACATAAAAGTGTCTAACTTAAACATAACAACAAACCTAAACACTGCAAAAGCCAGCAGTGATGAAAAAGCAACAGACGAAGGTGTAAGCCCCGCTCATTCCGCTTATGGCTTATATGCCGCTTTTGACACATCGGCTCTTAGCGAAAAAGATGCTCAGGGCGTGTTGAAAGACGCTAAGTTCAACATCATATTTTGCGATTGCACAATCGAGGCAAACGTAAATGAAATCACTCAAACGCCAGTTGAAGCAAAACAGCTAAAAGATCAATTCGATGAAGCGGTGCTCACGGCCGACACAGCAGGGCCTGCTGTGGGTGTGTTCACACAGCTGCCTGGCGTGAAATTGGGTGGAAACGTTGAATTTGCGCTCGGGTCTTCTG
>CAVEFW010000228.1:0-3836 GCA_963615035.1 Phocaeicola dorei | reverse complement strand
CATGTGACCATAAACCGCATCATCAAATTCAACGGGGCCGTGTTTTTCAGGCACACGAAGACGCCAAACATGCGGCTCACCAGCAGCAATGCGCCTTTCTGCATCTTCCTTACTTATATTTCTGCATGTGCCATCATAGCCAGAATATCCGCCTTCTGTTTTTTCGGCTAGCGTGCGCTTTTCGTCTAGTTCTTCTTTTGTGCAAAAACAAGGGTATGCATACCCGCGCTCTTGCAACACGCTTAGTGCTTCTTTGTATGTGTCTACGCGCTGCATCTGAAAATAAGGCCCAGCTTCTCCGCCAACTTCGGGACCTTCGTCCCAGTCAAGCCCAAGCCAGCGCATAGCTCTAAGGATTATCTGTGTGTTTTCGTCTGTTGAACGTGTGGGGTCTGTGTCTTCTATTCTCAATATAAACTTGCCACCGTTCGCGCGGGCAAACGCCCAGTTATATATTGCTGTTCTGCCACCTCCTATGTGCAATTTTCCAGTGGGGGAGGGAGCAAAACGAACGCGGACATCGTCTGTTTTAGATATGGTTTTATTTGTCATATGACCTGCCTTTTTTTGTCGTGATTTAACTATTTTTCGTCATTAAGTTCTGATTCAGCCTTGTTTGCAAATCTAGGTTTGTTTTTTAGTAAAACGCCACAAAAAATTGAAAGTATAGCCCCAAATGTTGAAATTGAAAGCCAAAGTGCGCCCATTTTTATCCAAAAGTCTTGTGGCAACATGCAGATAAGCAAACTGTCTGGTGAAAAAAGCCAAGTGTTGTTGCTAAATATTATGCTGTGAAGTGCGTTAAACATGCCATAAAAATCTATGAGTGCCCATATGCCTAGCAACAATAAAAGTAATAAGACACCAATTCCAGATCTGATGAGTGGCGTGGCGGCTGCGCTGCATCCTCTATAAAATATCACATGCGCAAATGATGCAACGCAGAGCAAAAAAATTATTGCGAGTGTGGGATATACAATTTGCATAACTCTATACACATCGTCTAGATGCGAGATGGCGGAATTTGTAAGCACATATTTCTCGTTTGCACTCAACAGCGTGTTTTCCAACTCTTCTTCGCTTAGTGCGCTTGCATCTGCGTCAACATCTATTTTTGGTGCTCCCCGTAATGTGGTTTGGCTATTTTTGCTACTTTCGACATTTTCGTTTGTTTCGTTGTTTTCGCGAACAAGGCCTTGGTTCATCTCATATATCACTTCTAGAAGTTTGTGTTTATCGTGTGAAAAAAATGTATACTCGCGCGTAGCATTTGCGCCACTCACCAGTGCATCCTTGCTAAATAAAGATGCATATGTGTTTTCTGCTTGCTTGGCAAACGTGCTAGTTGCGCTTGGAAGCAAGCACGCGCAAAAGCCAAGAGCTACAAGCACAATAAATAGGAACACGCTAGCTCCAATGCTTACAAGCCTCACCACTAAATCGCACGACATTATTTTTGAAAAATTGGACATTTTGTTTAGTTTTTAGCCTAACAGATTATAATTAATTGGTAATAGATAATAGATGATACGTAATAGGGCGTGCTCGAATAAACAAAGCCGATATTATTCTAATAGATCGAGCCCGTGTAGCCAAAGCCTACGTCATTCGCAAGGTCAATTAACATACGCGAAATTTACACTCAGTCTGCGAATTTGGCACTATTTCACTTTTACATTTATCGCTAATCCGCGACTTTTTGGTGTTTCTTCCTCGTCGTGAACCCAGATAGTGGCACAAGTTATAGCACCCATTGGCTTTGTGATTATGTGACGCGGGCCCAATCTGCTAAAAACACCTCCAAAGTGCCCATTGAATAAATACAAACCATTCAAGTTGTTGTATTTTTGAATGGTTACATTTTTTGATATTTCCGTTCCTTTTTTAATCAACTCTTCAATTTCTTCAACTGTTTCATATGGCACAACTTCACTTTTAAATGGTGATATGAACGTTTGCACTATAAAGGGCGCACCCGCAGACCCGTTGGCAAATTTATTTATCACTTGCTCCCATTCGCTTTGGCCAAGTTGCCTGCCTGCATAAACATCATCTCCGCCATATGCATCTGTAGGTTTTATTATCCAGTTATCCTTATTTGCCTTAATGTCTTCAAGATCCACTTCGCCATCATCTAAAAACGCAGTATATGGAACAGTTTCTTTAACAAACGCGATTTCATCTTCTGTCAAAAATTCATGTGTTTTTGGGTGAAAAAGTGCCTTGTTTATCTGCTTGTCATGCACGATGTGCCCAGCAAAACTGCCTATCAGTGCCACCGCACCTTCGCGCACAGCTTCTATTAAGTCTTGAGACTCGTTCCAAAACTCAAGCACATCATTGGTAACACAGCGCCGCCAAATGGCGTTAATTTCTTCGCCATCTTTATCGCGCAACACGCCATCTCTAAATGACACATCGCGCACATCCACAATTTTGCATGGATAGCCGCGTCGATTAAATACGCTAGCAAAAATCTTAAACTCATCCACAACACCGTGATCTAGATAATCACAAATTGCAAAGCGGGGGTGTGTTACCCTATTTTCAAACGTTTCATAAATGCTTAAAAATTCATCGACCCATGCGTTGAAAAGCTCACACGACTCCAAGCGGTATTTTTGAGCGAACTTACGATATGTGTCACTTTGTGCTACTGCCACCGTAACCTCGCGGTTTTCATTCATGCCCGCAGATCCATCTGCGTTAAACTCGCAAAACTTGAAAGTGCATCTATTTTCATCCATAAACGTGTCAACACGCGCAAAAGGTAACATTGCCTTATATCTGCGAGGAATCAAGATCAAATCTTCTAGTCGTGGGTCAAACGAAAATATGTTTCTATAACTCGGATCTTCTAGGTAGTGCTGCATCACTTTGCACAATATTTTATGGGCACGCTCAGCACAATTTTTCATTGCAAGATAACTTTTGTTGTTGAAAAATCGAGGCACAACGCTGCTTTTTATGTGTTCATTATGCACAATTGCACTAGATTGTGCCATATATTTTGCAACTTTCAGCCTTCCTGCAACATCTCCATCTGCATCGTTTAACATATCGATAAATTCGCTTGTAAGCTCTGCGTTTGTTTTCATTTGGACTCCTTGTTGTGCTTTATTTTGCAAAGTTTGGTTGAGGGTTTTGTTGGGTTTTTTAGCAAATAGAAACACTCATACATAATTTTTATTTTAAGTAGTTGTTTTAGGCATATAATTCCTTGTTTGTAGTATAATGAAATCACTAAAGGACATGTATGCAATTTAACTTACAATCGCTAAAAGTTATTTTCAAAAAATATACTAGTGCTTTTATTTGTTTATTTTTTTCGCTGTTTCTAACAGTAACTTCTGCCATATATTCAACTTGTGTTTACCCGCCGTTTAATCCTATTTTTTATTTTACGATAGTTTTTTTAATAATCCTTGCTTTTTTTGTTTGGATAATTGGCGATCTAGTTTCAAGTAAAAATCGATTGACTTGCTATTACATTGCAGTATTAAGCGTCATAGGATTACTTTTCCTATTCTTTTTTCGTCCCGGTGCTGCACCAGATGAAATATATCATTTTTTTGTTGCCTATTTGTATTCTAACTATCTGTTATTTGTACCAATCGATCCTACTTCTCTTGAAATAACAATGCGTACAGATGATATTAATTTTCTAAAAAATGATATGCTTCCTTTGATGTTTAACGAAAGTATAGATACTATCAGAAATAATTTTTCCTTTTTTTGTGAAGATTCCACGCTTCGATCTTGGCTCTATGAAATTGGATTATATGAAAGTAAATGGATGGATTCATATGGGCTTGAGATCTCAACAATAGGTGCCC
>CAVEFW010000227.1:0-3258 GCA_963615035.1 Phocaeicola dorei | reverse complement strand
GCGCAAAACAGGCACGCATGAAAACAAGCACCACTCAAGCACACACGGGCACAAGCGCAAAACAGGCACGCGTGAAAACAAACGCAAAGCAGGCGCAGGCCAAGCGTGCAAAAAGCACAAAAACAAACACACATAAAAAGCACGCAACCACAAGCGCAAACAACGCAAAACAAATTAAACCCAACAACCTACACTAAAACATAAGGAACCTATTTATCAAAACAACCAGATGAACGATGTTTTTTCTTACATATGGGGCCAAAAGCGGGTTCGCGATTTTTTGCGCGAGTCTGCCAAGCGAGGCAATTTTTCTCAGAGCTATTTATTTTTCGGACCAGCAGGCAGCGGCAAAACTCAAGCGGCTTTTGCCTTGGCGGCTGCTCTTTTGTGTGAAAATAAAGGTTGCAACGAATGTGAAACTTGCAAGCGCGTGATGCGTCGAGTGCACCCAGATGTGCACTTCTATGAACCCGAGGGCGCACAGGCATATCTAGTTGAACAGATGCGCCAGATAATATCCGATGTTGCGCGAGCGCCAATTTCTGCAAAAAGTTCGGTTTACATAATAAATCGCGCCGATTTGTTGAATGCTGCAAGCGCAAATGCATTTTTGAAAACGCTGGAAGAGCCTCCCAGCCACGTTACCATCATACTAATCGCTCGCGCGAAAGACTCCGTTTTGCCAACGCTCGTGAGCAGATGTGTGCCCTTGCCTTTTTCCACGCTGCAAGCTCGCGTGAGTGTGGGGCTGGTGGAACAAAACGCCAAGGTTGACACCGCCCGAGCAACACAGGCGCTATCAGCGTGTTCGGGGTCTGTTGAAGCGGCAATCCGCTTCGCAAAAAAGAATAGCAACTTTGAACATATGAACTTCGTTTTTTCTTGCATGGCTTCGCTTCTGCAAGCTGACACATGGGACATCTTGAAAATGAGCAAAGATTTGTTCAATAAATCAAACGCCAAACTAGAGGAAATCAAGGAAGCGCACAAAAGCTATATTGAATATAACAAAGACTATCTGAATGCGCACTTGAATAAAAAGTTGAAAGAAAAAAATAAGCGTGAGGAAAGTCGCGCACTGATAGCGGCACATGTGCAAAATTTAGACATTATGAGAAGTTGGCTGCGTGATGTTATGATGTTATGTGTTTATGAAAACGATGAGCAAACGTTTTGCGCAACGAATGCACCGCAAACAACACAAACGGCGCAGGTAAAGCAAACATCGCAAAATGCGGGCATTACAGATGATGTTAACATTGACGCGAAAACACGCGCTAAACAAACAAAACAAAGCGTGTGTGAAATCACGAATAAAAACGTGATAGCGGAATTAAAGTTGGCAGCAAAACATAGCAGCGAGTCGCGAGTGGCTCGCGGGCTTTTAGCCATCGACAAAACAGAAAAAAAATTAAAACGCAACGTGTCGCCACAATCGTGCACCGATGCGTTGTTGCTTGAACTTAAGGAAGTATTATATGACGCGAATAGCTCCTGTTAATTTGGCGTCTGGTCGAAAAGTTTTTTGGTTTGACGCGGGGGAAATTGAAATAGAAGAAACAGACCAAGTGGTGGTTGAAACCGTTCACGGTCAAGAGTTGGCCAAGATGGCTGGGGGCGTGTTTGAGCCCACGCCAGAGCAAATGGAAAACTTCAAAAACGAGTTGAAGCCGGTTTTGCGTGTGGCAACAGACGACGATCTATATACATATTCTGAAAATGAACAGTTGCAAGACGAGGCACTTTGCGAGTTCAGAAAGATAATCGACGAGCAAAAAAAAGATATGCGCGCCGTTTCGGTGGATTTCTCGCTCGACCGCTCAAAGGCAGTGTTTTGCTATGAGGCCGAAGGTCGCGTGGATTTTCGCAGCATGGTGAAAACCCTTGCGAAAACGTTTCACGCTCGCATAGAGATGCGACAAATCACGGCACGCGAGAGAGCACGCAGTGCTGGTGGTTTTGGTGCTTGCGGGCAAGAGCTGTGTTGTGCGCGTTTGGGGTGTGGGTTTTCGCACGTTTCAATTCGCATGGCAAAAGAGCAAGGAATGTCGCTAAATCAGCAAAAGATTTCTGGGTGTTGCGGCAGGCTCATGTGTTGTTTGAAATATGAGTTTGAAAGCTATAAAGACTTCAACAAATGTGCGCCAAAGATGAATGCGCAGGTGGAAACGCCAGAGGGTGTGGCGCGTGTAAGCGGGCTTGATATGATTCATGACAGCGTGATTTTGCGCATAGACCCGCCAGAGGAAAGCGAAAACAAGCAAAAAGGAGACACACGCGAGATAAAGCGTCCTAAAATTGTGCATGTTCCCTTAAGTTCATTTGATGAGCCCGAAGAAGGGCGACGTCCAAATCGTGTTGGCAGCGATGCTTGGCAAGAGGCCACAAAGCCACCCGAAATCAAGCTTGAAAGCTCTGGATATTTTGGAGATTCCACTAAAAAACTCACAAAAGATTCAGCCCTGGGCGATGGTCAGGCTCATCGCGCAAACACCGCCAATCGCAAAAATGCTACAGGTTCTGTTTCCATGGTGGAAGGCGCATCTGATGGCGAAGATGCTAAATCTAAAAACAAACGCAGAAGAAGGCGCAGACGCAGGGGTGGCGCGAAAGATAGAGCCGAGGCCAACGCCAGAACAGAGAACAAAGCTCAAAGGCAATCAAAGGCTGGAAAAGAAAACGCTAAAGCCACATCTAAGGGTGCGCGTGGCAGCTCAAACACAGGGCGTGTTCGCAGAAGGCGCTCTGTCACCGTGAGTTCCAGCGGCACAAAAGTTGAAAAGGCTGCTGAGGGCAACATAAACAACAAGCAACAAACAGCCAAAAAAGGCGAAGATGGGCACGCTGCAGGTAAACAATCACATGATAGGCAAGCCGCAGACAAACAAAACCAAAATAAACAAAACGACAACAAACAAGACACGGGCACACAAACAGTCCAACAACACAGTGTGCGCCCAGGTCAAAGATCTTCTTCGTTGCGCGAAAAAAACAACTCAAATTCTGATGGTGCCCAGGGCTAAATAAAGGCGGGTTGTTCACTTGAAAGCGCACGCCAACATAACTCCGATGCTCACCGATTTGTATCAACTCACCATGGCGCAGGGCTATTGGAAAAACAACAAGCGCAACACGCTGGGTTGTTTTCACATGTCGTTTCGCGATTACCCTTTTCATGGCGGATATGCCGTTGTGTGCGGGATGGAACAACTATCTTGTCTGGTTGAAAATTTTCGTTTCACACAAGATGATATAGAT
>CAVEFW010000226.1:0-21156 GCA_963615035.1 Phocaeicola dorei | reverse complement strand
CATATTTTTCCAGTTCATCGGCGCGCTTGTGGGCAGAAAGCCCCACAACTTGCAGCTTGTCGGGGTGTTGGCGCACCACATCTAGTGTTTGTGTGCCGATAGACCCCGTGCACCCCAAGATAACTATTCGTTTTTTCTCTTCTTGCATTTTTCGCCTCGCATGTAATTGCTTTCAAAGTTATGTAATTGAACATAAACGCGCAAATCCAACTTACATAAAATCAACTTGCGCAAATCCGCCTTACGCAAACACGAAAGGGATAGCACCGCTTAGGATGAGCAAACACGCGGCTGTGATGCTCGCCAAAAACATCGAGTCAGATCTGTCGAGCAAACCACCGTGTCCTGGCATGATTGTGCCTGAATCTTTCACGCCCACGTTTCGCTTTATGCGGCTTTCCGCTAAATCGCCCAGCATGCACATCACCCCGCATACAACACCAAAAACTAATGCCACGGGCAAGCTTAAGTTAACGTCTGGAATGAGTGTCATTAGCCCCCAAAAAACAGCGGATATCAAAAGCCCCGCGATGAAACCTTCCCATGATTTTTTCGGGCTTACGCGGGGTGCCAGTTTGTGTTTTCCGATGGCACTGCCCACAAGATATGCGAAGGCATCGTTTCCCCACACACTTGCAAACAACAACAACACCAAAACGCCGCCCCAGGGCTCAGGTAAACTGGCACGAATGATCAAGATGCCACACAGCAACATGCCAGTATAAACAGCACCGAACAAACACACTGCCACATCTGCTATGCGCACATATGACCAGAAAACATACCAGACAATTAACACCAGCATAAAAAGTGCTGAAACAATCACTGTGCCTTCTACTCCGAAAAAACATGTGGCCAAGGGGTATGCGGCCGCCGCAATGACGCCGATGATTTCGTTGGGAAGTTTCGCATCGGCGCGCAACATGAAATAAAACTCGCCTGCGCATATGGCAGCCGTGATGGCCAAAACTATGGCAGTAGGGATATTTCCAAAAAGCACCGCCAAGATGTTGAGCGCGATATACACACCACCCGTGCGTATGCGCACCTGCAACTCGGTGGGGTTTTTGAGGAAATTAGGCAGGTGCTCAAAAAATGCATTTTTAGCACGCGTTCTGCGCTTTTGGTTGTCTTGGGCCGATGGTGCAGCCTCGCCTTTTTTCACACCGTATTGAGTGTTTTGATTAAGGTTCACTCCACTCTCAGAGAGCATATCTATGCGCTCGCCCTTGATTTTCGGGTTTTGTGTGCTTGGAGTTTTGCGCTGTTGACCATCACACGCGCTGTTTTGCATGCCTTGACTTTTGGGATTTGTGTTATTCATCTATCGCACCAAAACGTCTATTTCGGCTTTGATATTCAAGCAAACAGCGCAAAAATTCATATCTATCGAAATCTGGCCAGAGAACTTGGCTCACCACAAATTCTGAATAGGCAACTTGCCAGAGCAAGAAATTCGACAGTCGCACTTCTCCGCTTGTGCGAATAAGCAAGTCGGGGTCAGGAATGTGGGCGGTATAGAGATATTTAGAAAATGTTTCCTCGTCTATGGTTGCAGCAAACGAATTAAGGGCTTTTTGTTTCTCTGCGTTCTGTGCTTCTGCGTCCTGCGCGTCGGCGTTCTGTGCGTCTGTGTTCTGCGCGCCTGCGTTCTGTGCGCCTGAGTCCTGCGCGTCGGCGCATTTTTCGAGCGCAGCCGAGGCGCACTCACGCACACATTCGCGCACGGCATCCAATATTTCTTGCCTGCCGCCATAATTCACCGCCACCACCAACGTGAGACCCGTGTTGTTTTTCGTTTGCTGCCAAGCTTTATCGAATGCGTCGCGCGTTTTTTGAGGAAGCGCGTCAAGTGCGCCTATGGTGGTGATGCGCACGTTTTCTTCGTCGAGTTCATCCACTTCTGCTAAAAGCGTTTTCGCGAACAGGTCCATGAGCCCCACCACTTCGTTTTTGGGGCGTTTCCAATTCTCTGAGCTAAACGAATAGATGGTGAGATATTTCACGCCCAAATCAGACGCGGCGCGTATGGTCTCGCGCACGGCTTCCACGCCTGCTTTGTGCCCGCGCAAACGTTTCCAGCCTCGCTTTTTTGCCCAGCGCCCGTTGCCATCCATGATAACTGCCACGTGCTTAGGCACTGCATCAACGTTGAGGGAGTGTGGGTCTAAGTGCGCAGGCGCACAAGGAAAAATTTCATCGATTGTTTTATTCATGCGCCCCTCCCTTCAATTTTGATTGTGCTGGCTCGAATTGCGCTTGCTCGTTTGCCTGTTTGCCTTGCATATCTAGGCACGCGCTTCACAAGACCTAGATTGTGCTGGCTCGAATTGCGCTGCCGCAAAACGCAATTAAACTTCCATGACCTCGGCTTCTTTTGTTTTCAGCGCATCGTCAATTTTGCCAATGTATTTATCTGTTAATTTTTGCACTTCGTCTTGACCGCGTTTTTCATCGTCTTCGGGCAAGTTTTCTTCCTTCACAAGTTTGCTCACCTCAGAATTTGCATCGCGGCGAATGTTTCGCACAGCTACGCGAGATTCCTCGGCATAAGAGCGGCACTGTTTTACCAGCTCAAGGCGACGCTCTTCGGTGAGTTGAGGAAAAGGCAGGCGCAACACACTTCCATCGTTGTTGGGGGTAACTCCAATGTCAGATGCCTGAATTGCTTGCTCTATGTCGCGCAGGGCGCTTTTGTCCCAAGGCTCGATGAGCAACATGTGAGCGTCTGGCGTTTTGATGGCTGCCATCTGGTTGATGGGGGTGGGCACGCCATAATAATCCACGCGAATTTTGTCGAGCACAAATGCATTTGCCCTGCCCGTGCGCACGCTCGCGAAATTTTCATCGAGTGCTACTATTGCTTTTTCCATGCGCTCTTTTGCCTGAGTGGTGATGTCGTCGATCATTTTTTGTCTCCTTTTTGTTTTTGGATTGAGTTTGTTTTTGCTATTTTGGATTTGCTTATGTAATACAGTAATCTTTTTTCGTTACTTTTTTATTGTGCGACATTTTGCTGCGCGCGTTTTTTTGCGCACCCATCTCACGCGCGCCGTTTATTCCACCACTGTTCCCACGTCTTCGCCGCGCAGCGCAGCTGCAATGTTGCCGCTCACGCCCAAGTTGAACACGATGATGGGCACGTTATTATCCATGCACAAAGAAGTGGCAGTGGAATCCATCACATGCAAATCTTCCTTGAGCACCTGTTTATAGGTGATGTGCTTATAGCGTTTCGCTTCAGGGTTTTTCGCGGGGTCTGAGTCGTAAACGCCATCAACTTTCGTGGCTTTCATGAGGCATTCGCAATTCAGTTCACACGCTCGCAAGGCAGCCGTGGTGTCGGTGGTGAAATAGGGGTTTCCAGTGCCTGCCGCAAGGATAACCACGCGCCCTTTTCGCAAATGACGCTCGGCACGCAAGCGAATGTAATTTTCGCACACCTCTTGCATAGAGATGGCACTCTGCACTCGACTATATACGCCTTTGCGCTCGAAAGCATCTTGCAGAGCCAGCGCGTTCATGACCGTTGCCAACATGCCCATGTAATCTGCTTGTGCGCGATCCATGCCGTTGGCAGACCCTGCAAGCCCGCGAAAGATGTTGCCACCTCCCACAACTATCGCCACTTCAACGCCACCTTGGGCCACTTCTGCCACCTGTTGAGCAAGCCCATCAACCACTTTCGGATCTACGCCATAACCTTGGTCTCCTGCCAAAAATTCGCCCGAGAGCTTCAACAGCACGCGCTTGTATTTGTAAGGTTGAGCGTTGCCCGTGCCAGAACATTCATCTTGTGCCATAGAACACATCCTTTTATTGAGTTTTATTAGTGGCGTTCATTTTAACGCAAAAAGCGCCTGCTTACGAAAACGCAACTGGCAAAATTTTGATGTGGGCGCACGAGGCTTACACCTCAATCTCGCCCGACATGAGTTTCGGAAGCAAGCGGTCGCGGGCTTCGCGAGCTAATTTAGATTTCCTCTCAAGTGTCCGTTGCTGTTCTATGATGTTATTCGTTATCTTTGTAAACAAATCTAAAACCAACTGATCTGGAATAATTATTGCAAGACTATTGATATCAGTAGGGGTTACATGTGCTTGCGCAGTATATCTTTGATGGCATTGCTTAAACCCATTAGATAGCGCCAAGATGGAACAATAGGCAAATCCGATGTAGTTCGTCATCTGAGCGTCTGCGAAGGAACAATCGGATGCCCAAACATTTTCGTAATACAGCCTAGTGAAACCCGCATTTCCAGAAGCACTTACAGTAATAACTGGTGAATTCGTATTTGCAACATTATGAAAATAGGCAGGACCTAAACCTCCAGCAACAACTGGGACAGCACCCTGCACCGCCTTTTTCTTTGTAATTGTTTTTCCTTTCTTGAATTCTGCAATTTCTTCGAGCGTCCCCGCTCTCCACCCCTCGGGAAGCCCGTCATGGATGGGAGTGTGCGCATGACCTAGAAACTTGAAGTCAACAAACCATTCTTTATAGAGGCGTTGCGCCGCCTCTTCCAGCAGTTTAATTTGCCTGCGATTGCTTTCAATTAGGTCGTCATAGGCAGAGAGCACACCTGCAATGCGCCTTTGAATCCCCATACTTGGTAACTCAATGGGAAGATTTCTTATTACTGGCATATTTACATGTGATACGGTTGCGCCGTTTGCATTACGCAGTAGCTCGTTTCGCTGATTTGGAGCACTAAGATAATAATTAAGAAACTGTGAATTAGCACAGCGAGTATTAGGACGAATTAACACAGTCCTTTGACCCAAGCAAACTTTCATTCCTTCTTTTATTATTCCCACATTTCCAGCAGGAGCTTCTCTTGCCAGAATTAAATCCCCCGCTCTGGGTGTTGCACGAACATTTCGCCGCTCATATGCAGCTCGCGAAACACGCTGAACGCCATCCAGATTAAGATAACCTAAACCAATATTGGGTGTTCTAATTATTGGATATCCCGCCCCTTCATCGGGTTCTGTTGAATGCGGACAATCCACAATTAGCTCACATATGTCTTTCAACTTGACTTTCATAACCCCAACTCCCGCATGCTAGGTTCAGAAAAATGCAAAGAAACCTGCCTAGAATAGACGTTCATCTGTAAATTCTTGAGATAAATCATTGCTTTTACGCTTGCCTGTTGAGCATTAATCGTTTTAGTCAACTGTCACGCCCCTTTTCGTAGACTTCTTTGAACATAAACTTCTCTCGCTTTAGTAGACGCTTTTATACTACCATTTTTTCGCAGTACCCTTTCTGCAAATGGATGATGTGGGAGCTTGCACTACGTTTTCTAAGCAATAGAGTTATAATCAACTCCACTTGGAAGTAGGGGGTCTCATATGTCGTCAGATTGTGTATTACAAACCAGAGTTGACGCTGAAACAAAGAAGCGTGCGCAAAAAGAGTTTGCCAAGCGTGGCATGACAGTTTCCGAGGGTTTAAGACTGGCATTGGACCGATAAATTGGTGTCTTATGCAGCCAGAATGCTTCAGCTTCTGATTGCGCATTATCTTCAGGTTCTAGCCCAGCTTCTGCCTCTGATCGGCTGCAATCAATTTTCGCAAATGCAGACAAAAAAAATTGAAGCAACAGGTGCAAAAGAACCAACAATTGAATCTATAGTCAATTTTTGTGACTCAATATTTGAGTGTGTGATGCCTTAGTTTTGCGCGGGCAATGAATTGCTAAAATATTTGGTGCGACCAGCCAAAACATCATCGTAAAAGGTCTGTTTCCAATCAATGTAATCTATACTATCTTGAATTTGCCTCAATTCAACTTCTAAATTCTCGCGCTTTTTTGCCAACATTATCTTGCGTTCGGGGATAGATTGTTGCCCTTGTAAACACAAGTCAAGATATTCCAGCATTTCATTTATGGTAAGGCCGCAATTCTTCAAACATTTTAAACTCTTCACCCACTCCATATCGTGCTTATCAAAGATGCGGCGATTATTTTTATCACGCTTGACGTTAGGCACAAGCCCTTTGTTGCAATAAAACTTGAGCGTTTGATAACTCATGGTTGCCTCACGACAAACTTCCATCATCGTGTAATATTTTGTGGCGTTGTTAGCTTGATCGTCGACTTTGTTGTTTGTTTTATTGTTGCTGGTTTGGTTGGCACCAACTTGATTATTCCCAACTTGATCGGCATTTTGGTTTTTGTTGCGTGCCTCTAAACTGTGGTTTTCAATGTTTTTTTGCATTTTTTTCCTCCTTTATACAGATATATCGATAAATCTAAAAAGCTCTTGACCGATAGTAACTACCGCTAAATATAATCGGTTTTGTCGTTGTAAGCAACAAAAGAAAAGGAGGTCAATATGGCGTTTAATCCAAAAGACATGGCATATGTCACTTTGTCAAACGGTGCGAAGATGCCACAGTTGGGTTATGGAGTTTATCAGGTGACGCAGGAAGAATGTAAGCGTTGCGTGCGAGATGCGCTGGAGGTGGGGTATAGGCACATCGACACCGCTCAAAGTTACTTTAATGAAGAGCAGGTGGGTGCCGCACTAAGCGAATCTGGCGTGAGCCGCGGTGATGTTTGGCTTACCACGAAGGTGTGGCTTGAACATTACGGCGAAGGTGCCACCCGCAAATCTGTGGAAGATTCGATGCGCAAACTTAAGACTGACTACATCGATTTAGTGCTCCTGCACCAGCCTTTCGGTGATGTTTTTGGCGCATGGCGCGATTTGGTGCAAATGTATGAGGAAAAAAAGATCCGCGCTATAGGCATATCCAATTTTTACGTGGACCGCATGGTGGAGTTTTGTGAGTTCAACTTTGTGGCGCAGGAGGCGATGGATTCCACCTTGCCAAAGGCATCTAAGGTTTTGCCCATGGTGAACCAGACGGAAACGCATCCATTTTGCCAGCAAGCTGAACTCATCAAATGGGAGAAAAAATACGGCGTTGCGCACGAGGCCTGGGCTCCTTTTGGCGAAGGCAGAGGTGGTCTTTTCGAAAACGAACAGTTGCGTGAAATTGGCGATGCGCATGGTAAAACCCCAGCTCAGGTGATGCTTCGTTGGAATTTGCAGCGCGGGGTTGCAGTGGTTCCTAAGTCTGTTCATAAAAGCCGAATGGAAGAAAACTTGGATGTTTTCGACTTCGAGATCACTGATGAACAGATGAGCAAGATCTCGCAAATGGACACAAAAACTTCATCGTTTTTTGACCATGCGGATCCAAAAATGGTGCAATGGTTTGCAAACATGGTTGATGAGCGCAAACGCAATAAAGATTGCAGGCAGGAAAAGAAGAATTGGTAGTGCAAAAGTCGTGCTTAGATAAGGTTACGCTTAGATAAAGTCGCTCCTAGATAAGGTTGCGTTTAGGTAAAGTCGTGTTTTGATAAGCGGGCGATTTACGGATTTACAGATTTCCATATAAACAGATAAGCAATTTATACGGACAGGAGAAAATCATGGACACTAAAATAACTAAGATTATGAACAACAATTTCGTTTCAAGAAGAAAATTCGTAGAAGTGAGTGGGGTATTGGCAGCCACATTTTTGATGGGAGGAATTATGTCAGCTTGTTCAGGGAATTCACAAAATGGCGCGTCAGGAGACCAAGCAGGAAACGAGTCTGGGGGCGCACTGGGAAAAGTGCTGGTCGCGTATTTTTCGGCACAGGGAAACACTAGGCGCGTAGCCCTTGCGCTAGCAGATGAATTGGGCGCAGATTTGTTTGAAATAGTGCCCCAGGATGAATATACGCAGGAAGATTTGGATTGGACAGACGAAAACTCGCGCGTGACACAAGAGCACGACAACGAGGATTTGCGCGATGTTACGCTTGCGCAAAATACACCTTCGAACTGGGAGAACTACGACACGGTGTTTGTGGGTTATCCTATTTGGTGGGGCGTTGCTGGTTGGGCGTGTGACACATTCGTCAAGTCAAACGACTTTGAAGGCAAGCAGGTTATTCCGTTTTGCACGTCGTCTTCTTCCGGGATAGAGCAAAGCGTAACTAGGTTAGAAGAAATGGCTGGCAGCGGAAACTGGCAAAGCGGCATGCGTTTTGCGTCTTCTGCTTCAGATGCCGAAGTGAGAAGCTGGGCAAGCGCGCTGGGTGTTTAGGGTTTCCATGTTATATGTCTAGGGTTTCTGGCAACGCATTCTCTGGCACTTCTGGCGTTGCGCTTAAGCACTGCTCTCTTTTGAAGCCAGTATGTCCCATATCGCAGCAGGTTGCCGCACAAAACAAACTAACAGGTCAAAGCGCGAATCGGAATAACAAAGATGCCTTCTTCTATCTTTCTGGCATATTCGCCGTTTCCATTGATCACAGCCATAAAAGATGGTTGCTTTATTTTAGCTTTAGGGTTTTCACAAAGTTTCTTGCGCAACCTTTTCAGCGATTCAACTGCTTTTGCGGTTTTGTCTTCACTTACTTTGATTTCAAATGCCGCCCATCTTCCATCTGCCAGTTGAATGACAGCGTCGCACTCAAGCCCGCTGTCATCGCGATAATATCTGACAGGCTTGCTATCAAGCAATTCTAGTGCGCTTGCATACACAGACAAATCTCGAATTACAAGATTCTCGAAGATGAGCCCGAATGTCTGCCAGTCGTCCAACAAATGTTGCGCGGATGTCCCCAACACCGCGCACGCAAGGCTTGGGTCTGCGAAATAGCGCTTTGGCTTTGTGAGAAATCGTTTTCTGTCGCGTGCGGGCGGTGCCCATCCGTCAACCTCTTCGATTAAAAACATAGATGTGAACGCTTGGATATACCTAGCAATTGTGTCTTGAGCTTTGGGATTGTGGGTATTCTTTGGTTCTTTCGTGCCAAACATATCTTTTTGCAGTGTTTTGTAAGTTGATGACTGTCCGATGTTTTTTGCCAGAGACCCTAGTAAATTCCTAGCAATAGTTGGGTTGAGCCCCATGTGAGAAATGCTTGTGTCACAGGTCAACTTTATATATTCGCGTGCGATAAACTGTGCGTCACGCGCTTCTAAATCTATTGCATCTGGCCAGCCACCTCTGCACGCAAGTTCAACGAGTTCTAAGGTGTCCGCATTAACTTTGCACGGCTTAAATTTGCCATCAAACAAGTTTTTTAGAGAGACTTTGGCGTTTGAATCTGAAGATTCCGATAATGACATAGGGTGCATTCTGATTTTGCCGAACCTGCCTGCCCCGCTGTGGGCTGGTGTTGCGCTAGGGTTAGTTTGCGCAGTGGAAGACCCAGTGAGTATGAATTGACCTTTTGATTTTGAGTTTTCGTCTATTTTGTGCCGAGCGGCGTCCCATATCGCAGGCACGCGCTGCCATTCGTCAATTACGTGGGGTGATGCCCCTAGCAACATCATCGACGGATCAGACTTTGCAAGCTCGTAATTTTCGTCAACGTAAGACACCGAAGCACCGTGTTGCAGAGCAGACCACGTCTTTCCACACCATTTTGTGCCAGTTATTTCCACGCCACCGAAAATTTTTAGATACCTTTCGATTTGTGCGTCAACGATGCGCGGGATGTATCCCTGTGGCTTTTTATATTTTGCTGCCATGATTTCCTTGTGCCTTGGTTTTGACTTGAGAGTGTCATTGGTTGCTGGTTGAAACTTAAACTTCAATTCGCTCGTCGTTAATTTGTTAGGGTTATTTTATCAGAATTCGGAAAATCCTTGTTGAAAAATTCGGAAAATCCTTGTTGAAAAATTCGGAAAATGCAAGATGAAGTTTTCGGAAAATCCTTGTTCAAAAGTTCGGAAAATCCTTGTTGAGGTTTTCGGAAAAAGCGCGTTGTAGTGTTCTGAAATCGTGTTTAGATAGTGCGTGAGTTCCAATCTATGACCGCAGTCTAAGGGCTCGTTTAACACAAGCAACAAGCACCAATCAACAAACTACAAGCACCAAAAACAAAAGGGTGCGCCTCAAAGGCACACCCTTTTTGCAGCATTTGCTGAAGCTAAAGTTTCTGTTGTTATCTTGAAGACCCGCCGCCATAGAAGTAATTATAGATGTCGCTATAGCTATTTGTGCTGCCCGAACCTGAACCCGAGCCAGACCCTGAGCCAGACCCTGAGCCTCCGCCATATCCATATCCATATCCATTGGAGCCGCCACTATTTTGATTGGAGTTAGGGAGTTTTTGGCTGCCAGACGAAGATGTGGAAGAAGAATCGTCGCCCAAGGTTACACTCAGCGTCTGGTTTTGTCCGCCGCGTGAAAGTTCCACATCCACGGTGTCGCCTGGATTTTTCTCACGCACTGCCAACATCAAATCGCTTGCAGAATCTATCGTTTTGCCGTTGAACTTGGTGATTATGTCGCCTTCTTGAATGCCTGCGTTTGCAGCACCTGTGCCAGATGACACTGAAGTTACATATGCGCCACTGCTGACGGCTAGGTTATAACGCTTTGCAATAGAAGATGTAACGCTGCTTAAAGTAACGCCCAGCTGAGCATGTGTTGGCGTTTTGCCGTCGATGATTTGTTGCGCCAAAGACACGGCATAATTTACAGGAATAGCGAAACCAACGCCTGAATAGTTGCCAGAATATGTGGTTATCAGTGTGTTGATGCCGATTAGCTTGCCATTTTTATCAACCAGCGCGCCACCTGAATTTCCAGGGTTTATGGCTGCGTCTGTTTGAATCATGTTTACATACAGCATATAAGTTGACCCAGAGCTGGAACTGTTTGAGTTGCTGGAGCTTTCATCGTATATCTGACTGCGGGAAGTGGCAGAAACAACGCCTGTGGCCACACTTTGTTCCAAGCCGAAGGGGCTGCCTATCGACATTACCCATTGCCCCGTTGTCAGGGCGTCTGAATCTCCCAGCTCCACCGCGGTGAGCCCGCTTGCATCGCGTGCCTTGATTACTGCGATATCCGAAGACGAATCGGAGCCTATTATGTCTGCGTCATATTCTGTGCCGTTTACCGTAACTTTAAGAGCGCTTGACCCTTCGATTACGTGGTAGTTTGTGATTATATATCCGTCTTCAGACAAAACAACGCCGCTTCCGAGGGAAGATTGTTGCAAGTTGTTTGAATTTGAGTTGCTTCCGTAATAGCCTGTGGTGGTTTGTGAATAAACGTCGATAGAAGCCACGCTAGGCAAACATTTTGCAGAAACCGCCTGTGCCAAGTCTGCCGATTCATCTGTTGCGTTTATGGTGGTGGATGTTGTGGAGCCCAAGGTAGTGGAAACTTTCGTGCTGCCCTTAAACAATCCTGTGCACGCAGCCACAACCACCACCAAAATGCATGCAACTAATGCGCCGGCAAACGCGATGAAAAACGTTTTTGTGTTCGCGTTCATCTGGCGCGGCTCTTTGGTTTGTGCATATGCGTTTGCGGGGTTTGTGCTAACGAACGAAGACGTGTTGTTGGTTGCAGCGTTTGAGTTTGTGGCATTTGCGGAAGTTGAACTTGCAGCAGCGCTAAACGGTGCGGTTGTTGCGTTTGCACCATTTGCGTTGGTCGCGCCGTTGCCCGCGCCGCTGCTTACACCATTACTCACCCCGTTGCTCACGTTCATGGGGGCCGTGGACCCATCGTTTGCCTGATTGGGTTGCCAGTTGCTTTGTGGCTTCCCATAATTTGGATAGTTGTTCTGTTCGTTATCCATTTTAATCCTCCTTTGCTTGGGACGTATTAACTGCGTGTGCGTAAATGATGCTCATAATAATAAGAGGGCGACTTAAAACGTACTGAAACCTGAAAATTTCAAGGTTTTATTCAGGTGAAAGCACTCGGGCAACATCAGACTAAAGGTTCGCTTGAGTGGTTTTGAAGCAAAGGAAGAGTGCTGAAAAGTTGGGCTAAAGTCGGGTTGAAATCGGGTTCGGCACACGCCAAGTTAGCTATGAAATGTTTGTGTATCCCATAAGATGCACATCAACACTGCGTGCAATCTGGCGTGCGTTTGCCATTGCTCGCACCACTAAACTAGAGCCTATATTCGCATCTCCCGCCACAAACAAGTTTTCTTGCTTTTTGTCTGCAGAGGCGCACACATATTCTTGCGCACCCTTAAATCCAGACGCTATAACCAGCATGTCGGCATTCACAGTTTTTTTGCCTTCAGGAGTGTTTAACTCCAGTTTTTCAAGTGCACCTGATTGCGCAGTGCCACTTTGTTTTTTAGCCACCACAGATGCCACTTGTGTTTCAAACATGCGAATGTCGTGCCCCAACACACCGTGTGCTTCGATGTGTGCATAGTCTTTCATTTCTCGATAATCAGATGCGGGGCGGCGAATAAGCTGCATGATATCACGCGCACCTTGGCGAAGAGCTGTGGCTATGCAATCGTTCGCTGAATTTCCAGCACCAATTATCGCCACTGTTTTGCCCTTTGCGTTCAATTCTTTGGGCAGTTTCGCTTCCCCCAAGAAATTGCGTGCTGCACCACCGCGATATTCAAGAGCAAAACAAACACCTTTTGCTTGACCTTTAAATTCGACTATGCGCGGGTCGTGAGATCCGTGAGCTAGCACCACTGCGTCAAATTGCTTTTGCAAATCTGCCACGCTTGGGCCCTTGCTGCTGCCCACGTCAACGCCACATTCAAACGTGATGCCTTCCGCGCGCAAAATGTCTATTCTGCGAGCCACCACGCTTTTAGGCAATTTCATGTTGGGAATTCCATAAACTAAAAGCCCGCCAGGTGTCTGTTCGCGTTCATAGATAACCACCTCATGACCGCGTTGGTTGAGAAGCGTTGCCACCGTAAGCCCCGCAGGACCGCTGCCCACCACGGCCACACGCATGCCGCTTCTCACGCTTGGCACATGCGGCGTGATTAAGCCTTCGCGATAGGCTTCCTCGATGATGTAGCGCTCGTTGTCGTTTATGGTCACAGGATCTGACACTTTGCCTGCCGAGCACCATTTCTCACAAGGTGCAGGGCACACATACCCCGTGAATTCGGGAAAACAATTTGTGCGCAAAAGACGCTCAAGTGCGCGTTCAAGCTGACCATGATAGAGTTGGTCGTTCCACTCTGGAATCAAGTTTTGTAAAGGGCAACCCACAAGTTTTTTGCCCAACATCATGCCCGCTTGGCAAAATGGCACGCCGCAATCCATACAACGCGCCGCCTGTCGCGTGCGTTCGGTGTCGCTGAGTTCTTCGTGGAAATAATCTGTTGTCTGTATGCGCTCGATTGCTGGCACATCTTCTGCCACTTCGCGCTTGTAATCCATAAATCCTGTTGGCTTGCCCATTGTTGCCTCCGTTTATCTGTGCGCCAAAAACGCATCAGAATTTTGTCAGTTTCGTTTTTTGTTGAACCGCTTTTGTTGTTTGCGCTATTGTTGTTTATCGTTTAATTGTTGCCCTGTTGCTGTCTGTTGTTTGACTATTTATTGTCTGTCTCTATTGTCCGTTTCTATTGTCCGTCGCGCTCCAAAAATGCTTTTGTGGCTGCATCGTCTTCGCTCATGCCAGAGCGAACATTTTTCTGTATAAGCTTCCTCATTTTTTTGTATGCATGAGGAATAACTTTCTTGAAATCGGCTTTATATTCTTCAAAATTTTCTAGCATTGTTTTTGCAATTTTTGAACCTGTGAGTTCTGCGTGTTTTTGCAAAAGGTCTTGCAAAAGTCGCTCGTCTTCTGTTTCTGTAAGGGTCTCTATTGCCACCAAGTGTTTGTTGGTGCGCTGGTAGAGCGTGTGTGCTTTGTCGTATACATATGCGGTGCCGCCACTCATGCCTGCCGCGAAGTTGCGCCCCGTGTTGCCTAAGATGACCACGGTGCCACCCGTCATATATTCACAACCATGATCTCCAACACCTTCCACCACAGCCACGGCTCCTGAGTTGCGCACGCAGAAGCGCTCGCCTGCACATCCCGAGATAAACGCCATGCCGCTTGTGGCACCATAGAGTGCAACGTTGCCCACAATCACGTTTTCCTGCGGCAATCTTTTGCTCACGCGCGGCTGATAAGCAATCAGCGTGCCGCCCGATAGCCCTTTGCCGAAATAGTCGTTGGCATCGCCCTCGAGTTCTAATGTTAAGCCTCGCGGAATAAACGCACCGAATGATTGCCCTGCTCCGCCTTTGAAGTGAACGTGGAACGCGTCTTGTTTTAAGGTGGTGCCAAAACGGCGCGTGAGTTCTGCTCCGAAAAGCGTGCCAGTGGCGCGATCGGTGCTGGTGATGGCAACATCACGCAGCGTTTTTGAAGTTTTTGGAGTTTGGTTTTTCTTCGCATTTGTTTTGCTTTTCTTGTCTGCATCAACAAGCGGCAAAAGCACACGCGCATCAAGCGTTTTCTCCAACTTGAAGTCATAGGCATCGCAGGGTTTAAAGAGCACATGAGAATCCGCGTTGAGCGTGCCTAAGATGCGACTGACATCCACCATGCTCTCGCGACTTCCCGCCTCTTTTTCGCGCACACCTAACAAATCTGTCCTTCCCACCACTTCATCTAGGCTGCGCACACCGAAACTCGCCAATATTTCGCGCACTTCTTCGGCAATAAAGCGCATGAAGTTTTCAACGTGTTCTGGTTTACCCTTGAAATTTTTACGAAGGCGCGGGTTTTGTGTGGCAATGCCTACGGGGCACGTGTCCAAGTTGCACACGCGCATCATGTCGCATCCCATGGCGATGAGCGGGGCTGTGGCAAAACCGAATTCTTCTGCGCCCAACATGGCGGCAATCACCACGTCGCGCCCCGTCATCAGCTTTCCGTCTGCCTCGATGCGCACGTGTGTGCGCAAGTCGTTTTGAATGAGTGTTTGATGAACTTCCGCCACGCCCAACTCCCAAGGAAGCCCTGCACTGCTTATGGAAGATCTAGGTGCTGCACCCGTGCCGCCGTCATAGCCTGACACCAACACAGTGGCGGCACCCGCTTTCGCTACACCTGCAGCAATGGTGCCCACGCCTGCTTCGCTCACGAGCTTGACCGCGATGGTGGCGTTTTTGTTGGCGTTCTTTAAGTCGTATATTAGTTCTGCTAAATCTTCGATAGAGTAAATGTCGTGGTGCGGTGGGGGAGAAATCAAAGACACGCCAGGAGTTGAATAGCGCGTTTTCGCAATCCAGGGCCACACCTTGCCCCCAGGCAAATGACCTCCCTCGCCAGGTTTCGCGCCCTGCGCCATCTTTATCTGAATTTCCTCTGCGCTCACCAAATATTCGCTGGTTACGCCAAAGCGCCCGCTTGCTACTTGCTTGATGGCGCTTCCGCGCTGTGTGTTCAAGCGATCTGGCACTTCTCCGCCCTCGCCTGAATTACTCTTGCCGCCCAAGTTGTTCATGGCTTGTGCCAAGCACTCGTGCGCTTCTTGACTGATGGAGCCGTAACTCATAGCACCCGTCTTGAAACGGCGCACGATATCTTCCACGGGTTCCACCTCGTCAAGTGGCACGGGGTCAGCGCTGCCTTGGTTAAACTCTAAAAGCCCGCGCAGTGTATGAGGCGTTTTCGCATCGTCTACAAGCTCTGAATATTTCTTGAAACTCTCATAGTCGCCCTCTCGCGCCGCACGTTGCAAAAGCAAAATGGTGAGGGGGTTTATCAGGTGGTCTTCGCCCGAATTGGAAGCACGCATCTTGTGCGAACCTGAAGTGCACACGCTGTCGGGGTGCCCCAAACCCATGGGGTCGAACGCCGCATCGTGGCGCTCGTTTACCAATGCTGCAATTTGTTCAAGACCGATGCCGCCCACACGACTTGGAGTGTTGGAAAAATATGCGTGCACCACTTCATCAGAAAGCCCGACGATCTCGAAAATTTGCGCACTCTGATAACTTTGCAAGGCAGAAATGCCCATCTTTGCCGCCACTTTCACCACACCTTGCAGCACGGCATTGTTGTAGGCGCGAATGGCAACATATCTATCGCGATCGAGTGCTCCATCCCAAACGAGCGCGCGAATGCACTGGTGCGCCAAGTAAGGACACACGGCGCGTGCGCCATAACCCAGAAGTGTTGCAAAATGATGCACGCACACAGGCTCCGCGCTTTCCAACACCACCGATATCGCCGTGCGCTTTTTCGTGCGCACCAAATATTGCTCGACTGCAGACACAGCCAAAAGCGAGGGGATAGGCACGTGATTTTCGTCTACTCCACGGTCGGTGAGCACGATTATGTTCGAGCCCGCGTGATATGCTTTTTCGATAGTTAAAAACAGGCGCTCAAGCGCCACATCCAGCGGTGTGTCTTTATAGTAAAGCAAACTGATTGTTTCAGCTTTTAGTTTCGGCGTGTTCAAAGCCTTTATCTTCTCAAGTTCAACTTGTGTAAGAATCGGCGAATCCACCTGCAAAAGCCCACAATTTTCAGGCGCATCGCTTAGCAAGTTGCCATCGCTGCCTACATATACTGTGGTGTCGATAACTATCTCTTCACGCATAGAGTCGATGGGCGGGTTGGTCACCTGCGCAAACATCTGCTTGAAGTAATCGAAAAGCGGGCGGTTTTGCGTGTCGAGCACAGCCAGTGGCGTGTCAATTCCCATGGCAGCCGTGGGTTCTGCGCCCGTGTTTGCCATAGACAAGATAACTTTATAGATATCTTCATAGGTATAACCGAAAGCTTTATACATCTGTTGCAATTCTTCAGGCGTAAAATGCAAGATGCCACGCTTGGGAGAAGGCAAGTCTTCAAGTTTCACCAAGTTGCAATCGAGCCATTCTCCATAGGGGTGCTGGGCTGCATATGTTTCTTTCACATCGTTATCATTGCGCAATTTTCCAGTTTGCGTGTCTACCACCAACATGCGCCCAGGCTCCAGCCTGCTTTTTTTCACGATGTGTTCATCTGGAATATCGAGCACACCCACCTCAGACGCCAAGATGAGGCGGTTATCGTCGGTTACATAGTAACGCGCTGGTCGCAAGCCATTTCTGTCGAGTGCCGCGCCCATCACTTCGCCGTCGGTGAAAAGAAGCGCCGCAGGACCATCCCACGGCTCCATCATCGTGGCGTAATAATGATACATATCACGGCGCGGAAGCGTGATGTTGGGGTTTTTGCTCCAAGGCTCAGGCACCAACATCATCACAGCTTTAGGCAACTCGATGCCAGAGAACATGAGAAACTCGAGCGCATTGTCGAGCATAGCAGAATCGGAACCGCTCGCATTTATGACAGGCATCACGCAATCCATGTCGTGTTTGAAAATTTCGCTATTCATGGTTTCTTCGCGCGCTTGCATGCGATCGATATTGCCGCGAATAGTGTTTATCTCGCCGTTGTGCAAAAGCACGCGATTGGGGTGCGCACGTTGCCAACTGGGGTTTGTGTTGGTTGAAAAGCGCGAATGCACCATGGCAATGGCACTTTTTGTGCGAGAGTCTTGCAAGTCGGGGTAAAACTCGCGCAGCTGATTTACCAAGAACATGCCTTTATAAACGATGGTGCGACTAGAAAATGATGCGATATAGGTAGAACCAGAAGTTCCCACCGATTGCTCAAATTCGCGGCGAACCAAAAACAACAATCTGTCAAACGCGATGCCCGCATCCACGTTTTTCGGACGCGAAACGAACACTTGCCAAATAGATGGCATGCAATCGCGGGCACGCTTACCCAAAACGTCTGGGTTGGTGGGCACCTCGCGCCAACAAATAAGCTCAAGATCGCGCTTTTTCAAGATAACTTCAAGCAGGTGCATGTGACGCGCACGAAGGCGTGCATCTGCGGGGAAGAAAAACATTCCTGTGCCTGTGTTGCCTGCTTGCGCAAGAGCATCGCTTGCAACTTGCTTTTTGTCTTTAATTAGACCTTCCTCACAAAGCACGCTGGCAAAATAATCGCTAGGAATTTGCAAGATGATGCCCACGCCATCGCCAGTTTGCCCCGCCGCATCTTTTCCCGCGCGATGCTCAAGTTTTTCCACGATGCTCAGTGCATCGCTAATGCAATCATGAGTTTTGCGCCCATCTATGTTCACCACGGCACCAATGCCGCAAGCGTCGTGTTCAAAGGCAGGGTTGTAAAGCGCGTTTTCAAAACATGCGCTTTGAGTGTTTGCGCTTGTGCATTTCATGTTTGAGGCGGTTTTTGAATGCGGTGCGCAAGCTTTGCCTGTAAGCGTTGCACCAGAGGTGCAATCGATCGACGCTTCATTTGAATTGTTGTCTTTGTTCATCTTCATTTTTTGCTCCAAGTTGTTAAACCTATTTTTTATAGGAAAGTTTTGCGATGCTTTGTTGGTTTGTGTTTTGTTGCATTCGGGCAACTTTTGGCAACCAAATTGACACCAAAGATAAACTGTTGCGGGCTGACCTTTGGTTTGCCATGGTGCGTTTGACTTTTTTGTTCAAGGTTTTTGCCTAAAGCGTTTCTATCTAAGGCATTTTTGTTTTAGGTTTTTATTTTAGGTGTGTCGTTTTTGAAGTAAGCGTTTGGAAGCAACATTATATAGTCTTGCTAGGCTAATTTTCCCGCACGCTTAAATTTTGCAGAATTTTAATAAAAGTGGCGCTTCTGTGTTCGCCTGCTTTTGCTAGGGAAAAATTGAATCACTTCAATTTTTTTTGGAAAAAAGCGGTGTTGACCTGCGAGGATGCGCAAATCCAGACACACTTTTTGTCCTATAAGCCAAAAATTGACGTTGAAAGATCTCAGCACTTTTTAGCACTTTTTCAAATTTTAGAAAAATAGAAAAGCCAGCGGAAACACCCGCTGACCTTATGTTTCAGTGGTGCTGACGGGGAGACTCGAACTCCCGACCTACGCATTACGAGTGCGTTGCTCTACCAACTGAGCCACGTCAGCATGAGATATATGTTGTTTGCCTAATCTGCACTGGTTATCCAACTTTACATAAAAGCTGGATAACCATCGATTTATTAGTGCTTGATCACGCAGAGCGGCATTATAGCGAAACTGCCCTTTGCTTACAAGACGCACAAATCAAGACAGACAACCTTCAACAAAAAACCTTCAGCATTTCACTTGCTGAAGGTTTTGAAAATCAAATGGTACCCGGAGTGGGATTCGAACCCACACGCCTTGCGGCATCGGTTTTTGAGACCGACATGTCTGCCGTTCCATCATCCGGGCATGTGCTGTTTTTCTGGCGCGTTTTGCGCGATTTGTCAAACAATTCAGCGAAGATTGCGCACGCACCATAAAGCCTGTGTAATATATCACACTTTCGCGTGCAAGCAAGCATAAGTTTTTTGCTACGCCCGCGAATGCACGAAAAGGGACAACGCCCGCAAACGCAAACGCAAAATGCGCCTATCTAACAGACAGATCCTTGGCTTTGCCATCGCACCCAAGCACGTTCACTATCTTGTGAGCCACCATATCTTTCACAGCTTGACGTGCGGGTTTCAAATATTGACGCGGGTCGAAATGGTCTGGATGTTCTGCGAAGTGTTTGCGAATGTTGCCAGTCATTGCAAGGCGAATGTCGCTATCTATGTTTATCTTGCACACTGCAAGTTTCGCTGCACGACGAAGTTCCTCCTCGGGGATGCCGATGGCGTTTGGCATTTTGCCGCCATATTCGTTCACCATCTGCACAAATTCTTGTGGAACCGAAGAAGACCCATGCAAAACGATGGGGAAGCCAGGCAAGCGCTTTATGCATTCCTCCAAAACGTCGAAGCGAAGCGGAGGAGGAACAAGAACGCCGTCTTCGTTGCGCGTGCACTGCTCGGGCGTGAATTTATATGCACCATGGCTGGTGCCGATAGCGATGGCCAAACTGTCGCAACCCGTGCGCTCTACAAATTCTTCCACCTCTTCTGGTTTTGTGTAACTTTCCGCACCAGATTCCACCACAACATCGTCTTCAACGCCTGCAAGCGTGCCCAGTTCTGCTTCCACCACCACATTGTGTGCGTGCGCATATTCAACCACTTTTTTGGTAACAGCAATGTTGTCTTCAAAACTTTGACTTGAAGCATCTATCATCACACTGGTAAACCCGCCATCAATGCAATCGCGGCAAAGCTCAAAGGTGTCACCATGATCTAGGTGCAGCGCGATGGGGATGTTTGGGTTTTCTTGCACTGCTGCTTCTACCAGTTTCACCAGATAGGTGTGATTGGCATAAGCTCGTGCACCTTTGCTCACTTGCAAAATAACGGGAGCGTCTAACTCTCCGCAAGCTTCTGTGATGCCTTGCACTATTTCCATGTTGTTCACGTTGAACGCACCTATGGCATATCCGCCATCATATGCGTGTTTGAACATTTCTGTAGTTGATACTAAGCTCATATGTGTCTCCTTTTTGGTTGTGTGCCGCGTGTTTTATGTTTGTGTGCTAGTTGTGCGCTAGGCGGCGCGTGCTGTGTGGTTTTCTAGTTTTTTACGGCAGTCAATTTTACAACACCTATCAATCTTCGGAATTATATGCCTTTTGGAATTCATCTTTGAAGTTTTTGAACATCCCTTTTGCTTCACCTAACTGGCTTCCAATTTTTTCTCCTGCCGCATAGCTTGCTTTGTTCACAGCTTCGCTGGCACCATCAGGCGTGATGTTCGTTTTTTCGCTAATCTTAGACTTTGCCTTTTCGGAAGCAACCTGAATTTTATGCTTTGTTTTTGCTGTCGTTTTTCCAGCAACTTGCACAAGCCCCTCAGATGATAATTCGGATTTTGCGCCGTTTTTTACCAAGATGCAACCTGTTTGTTCGGGTGCGTCCCACGCTTCATCTGGGTCGGTTTTCTCTGAGCCTGTTTTAGGCTCTTGCGTTGATTTGTTGCCTGCGCCTGCGTCTGCGTTAACATTCGCGCTTGCACTCGCACACGCCTTTGCCTTCGCGCTTGTGCGCCTAAAACCCAATATGTCTTTTGCATCGATTACGGTTTTTCCTTTTAGCGCAGTTTTTATTGCACCACCATCTCCGATTTCTATATTGCCCACATCGCCAGTTTTCCAGCTAAAACTTACGTTGTTTATATAGCCCAGCAATTCGCCATCTTCATTTTGCACAGGCATGCCCCACCACAAAACACATTCATCTAAGTTTATGCCTAAGGTGCGTTGCGCTTTCAAGCCAGTTGCATCTGGCACATTTTCAATCAAAAGCCCAGACCCTTCTTCGTAAAGCGAAAAGGCACCAAAGCGCACAAACGCATCTTTTCTGTGAAACATCAGTGCAGCGTCTGGGCGTTTTACCAAAATGCCCACTACCTTTTTTTCACGGGGGTGAAAAACAAAACTGCGCACACGACC
>CAVEFW010000225.1:0-14451 GCA_963615035.1 Phocaeicola dorei | reverse complement strand
GAAGAAATCAGAGGAAGCACAAGCAGAAGCGGAAATAACTTTGGCGCAATATAAAAAAGAGTTGGCAGACGCAAAAGCAGAAGCTGCTCAAATTGTTGCAGATGCCAAAAAAACTGGCGAGGCTGTAAAAGCTGACATCCAAGCACAGGCTCAACGCGAATCTGCTGCGATGATCGAAAAAGCTAAGGAAACCATCGAAGCCGAAAAGAAGGCAGCAATATCTGATTTGCAAGGCTCTATCGCCGACATCTCAGTTGACGTTGCGGGGCGTTTGATTGGTCAAGACTTAAGTGACGCTGAACATCGCAAGATTATAGAGCGCTATGTTAACGAGGCGGGCAGTTTAAATGCCAGCTAATCGAATAATAGAAAAAGAAAAAGTTGGTGTATACGCCAATGCGCTTTTGGAAGCCGCGTCTAACAAAGGCGGACAAGATGAAGCGTTGCGCGTGCGCGACGAACTAGAAAACTTGGCAGCCATCATTCGTGGCAACGCAGAGTTAACCGAATCGTTTGTTGACACAAGCATGTCTGCGGCAGATCGCGAAAAATTGGCTCGCGGCGTGTTTAAAGACGCAAGCGAAATTGTCGTGAGCGTTTTGGCTGTCATGGCTTCACGTGCCGACATAAAGTTGTTCAATCGCGTGTGTTCTGAATATGCAAGGCTTGTGGGCGAAAAGTTCAACGTGACCATTGTGGATGTGACCACAGCCGTTGAGCTGGACGATCACTTGCGCGAAGTAATTACAAAAAAAGCCTCGGGTGATTTTGGCACCAGTGTTGTTCTGCGCGAACACATAGACAAATCAATCCTCGGAGGCGTGTTGTTAAGTGCAAATGGGTGCAGGTTAAACGCAAGCGTTCGCTGGCAGCTAGACAACGCACGCATAGCACTCAAGAATTCATAGGAGGTGAATGTTAGTGGCTGAAATCACCGCAAAATCCATAGACGAGCTTTTGCGCTCGCAGTTGGATTCTTTGGATACCAGCGTGGAATCCAGAGAAGTTGGCACAGTCATTCAGGTGGGCGACGGAATTGCTCGCATTGATGGCTTAAAAGGTGCCATGATGGGCGAACTTTTGGAATTTGAAAGTCGCTCGGGTAAAACCGTTTACGGCATGGCTCAAAACCTCGAAGAGGAAGAAGTGGGTGCCGTGCTTTTGGGCGATGTCACGTCCATTCGTGAAAACGATAAAGTAAAAACTACTGGCAGAATTGTGGAAGTGCCTTCGGGTCGCGAGTTTCTAGGTCGCGTGGTGAACCCCCTGGGTCAACCGATCGATGGCAAGGGCCCCATCAAAGCGGAAGGCACACGCCCTGTGGAATTTAAGGCTCCAGGCGTTATCTATCGCAAACCTGTGCACCAACCAGTGCAAACAGGCATTCTGGCAATCGATTCCATGATTCCTATTGGCCGCGGTCAGCGCGAGTTAATCATCGGCGACCGTCAAACAGGCAAAACCGCCGTGGCTGTGGATGCTATCATCAATCAAAAAGGCGAAGACATGATTTGCATCTATGTTGCCATTGGTCAAAAGGCTTCCACTGTGGCACAAATCGTGGAAACACTCGAGCGCCATGGTGCTATGGAATACACCATAGTTGTGGCGGCCACGGCATCAGATTCTGCGCCGTTGCAATATTTGGCACCAATGAGCGGTGCTGCTATGGGCGAGTTTTTCCTCTATACAGGAGAAGATGGCAAACAAGCAAACGCCAAAAACCCAGGCAGACACGTGTTGGCTGTATACGACGACTTGTCGAAACAAGCTGTGGCCTATCGCCAGATGTCGCTTACTCTTCGCCGCCCACCAGGACGCGAAGCATATCCAGGCGACGTGTTTTATTTGCATAGCCGCTTGCTAGAGCGTGCAGTAAAGATGAACGACGATATGGGTGCTGGCTCTATGACAGCACTGCCAATCATCGAAACGCAGGCGGGCGACGTTTCTGCATACATCCCCACCAACGTGATATCCATCACCGACGGTCAGATTTACTTGCAGACCGATTTGTTCTTCCAAGGGCAACGTCCTGCAGTTGATGTGGGCATTTCGGTGTCGCGCGTAGGCGGTTCTGCGCAAATTAAAGCCATGAAACAGGTGGCTGGTTCGCTGCGTTTAGACTTGGCGGCATATCGCGAATTGCAAGCGTTTACACAGTTTGGCTCTGATTTAGACAAAGCCACACAAGACCAGTTAAATCGTGGTGCTCACATGACTGAGCTTTTGAAACAAGGCAGATATGTGCCCATGCCAGTGGCAGAGCAAGTGGTTTCTATCTATGCTGGCAACGAAGGCTTTTTGGATGAGTTGCCTGTGGGCGATGTTGTGCGTTTTAGAACAGAGCTTTGCGAATATATGCGTGCGTCGAAATCGGACGTGCTGGAAGCCATTGTGCGCGAAGGCAAACTGACCGATTCGATTAAACAAGACCTAGACATCGCGATAGACGGATTTGCCGATCAGTTTTCTGTGTCGGAGTAGAGGTGATAGGAAATGCCTAATCTTCACGACATAGAGCGACGCATAAATTCGGTGCAATCTACAAAGCAGATTACCCGCACCATGGAAATGGTTTCCGCGGCGAAAATTCGTCGTGCTTCCGAGCGCGTGATGCGTGCCACTCCTTGGACGGTGAACGTGTCAGATTTGTTGGTGGATGTTGCAAAGCATGCGCCGCTAGATTCTGAGCCTCTGCTTCGTGTGCCCGATGAAATTCGTCGCAGTTTGGTTGTGGTTGTAACGTCGGACCGAGGTTTGGCAGGTGGGTTTTCGAGCAACATCTTGAAAGCAGCAGAGCACATAATCGATGATCGTCGCGCAAGTGGAGCTGAAGTTGAGGTTATTGCTTGCGGCAAAAAGGCTTGTGGATATTTCAACTATCGAGGCGTTGAGCCTGTCATGAGCTTTCAAGGCAAAAGTGCCGACCCAATATATGATGATGCATCGGCAATTTCGCTTTATGTGGGCGATGCTTACAACGTGGGCGATTTAGACGAGGTTATAATTGTATATAATCACGCAAAAAATGCTGGTGAACAGGTGGTGATAGAGCAAAAAGTTTTGCCTGTTGATTATCGCGATTTTGCAGACATGTTGGGGCTAAACCGCAAAGAAGATATTTTTGCTCAGTTCCGCGAAAAGAGCGATAAATTTCCTGTTGAAAAGATGGATATCGACTTTGAACCGAGTGCTGAAGAGGTAATGCACCACATCATGATTGCATATTTGCGCAACATGTTTTTTTATTCGCTAATCGATTCGGCAGCAGCTGAACAAGGTGCTCGCAGATCTGCCATGAAGGCGGCCACAGACAACGCAACCGAAATGGTGGACACGCTGACCACTTATTATAACCGTGTACGACAGGGTGCTATCACAACCGAAATTACAGAGATTGTTGGTGGCGCCGCAGCTTTGGAGGAATAAATGGCTAAAGAAAATAAACCAAAAGGAGATGGCGGCGCCACTGGTCGCGTTGTGCGCGTGGTTGGTGCTGTTGTAGACGTTGAATTTCCTGCCGACAAGATGCCGGCGATTTACAACGCTTTAACTGTTAAGGGCACAACGCCTCTGGGAGATGTGGATTTGGTGTTAGAGGTGCAAACACACCTTCCAGGCGACATTGTGCGCACGGTTGCCATGTCTTCTACTGATGGCATGGTGCGCGGCATGGAAGCGGTGGACACGGGCAACCCCATTATGATGCCTGTTGGCAAAAACACTCTTGGGCGCATCTGGAATGTGGTTGGTCAGCCAGTAGACGAAAAGCCCATGCCACAGATTGACGATTATATGCCTATTCACCACCCTGCACCTGCATATGAAACACTTTCAACTACAGCAGAAATTTTTGAGACCGGCATCAAGGTTGTAGACTTAATTGAGCCATATGTTAAAGGTGGCAAGACTGGCTTGTTCGGCGGTGCTGGAGTTGGAAAAACCGTTACAATTCAAGAGCTCATCAACAACTTGGCTCAAGAACACGGCGGCACTTCGGTGTTCACAGGCGTGGGTGAGAGAACTCGCGAGGGCACAGACTTATTTCTAGAGATGAGTGAGTCGGGCGTTATCGAAAAAACTTGCCTAGTTTATGGACAGATGAACGAACCACCAGGAGCGCGTTTGCGCGTTGGTTTGGCAGGTTTGACCGAGGCAGAATATTTCCGCGACCAAGGTCAAGACGTGCTTTTGTTTATCGACAACATTTTCCGCTTTACACAAGCAGGTTCAGAGGTGTCGGCGCTTTTGGGGCGCATGCCTTCTGCTGTGGGTTATCAGCCTACGCTGGCAACAGAGATGGGCGATTTGCAAGAGCGCATCACTTCCACAGCCACAGGTTCCATTACATCTGTGCAAGCGGTATATGTGCCTGCCGACGACTTGACGGACCCAGCTCCTGCCACAACGTTTACTCACTTAGACGCGAAAACAGTTTTGTCGCGCAGCATTGCTGAACAGGGCATCTATCCTGCGGTGGACCCGCTTGATTCTTCTAGTCGCGCGCTTGACCCAGAAATTGTGGGCGAGGAGCACTATCGCGTGGCTGTGGGCGTGCAAGAAATTTTGCAGAACTATCGAGATTTGCAAGACATCATCGCCATTTTGGGTATGGATGAGCTTTCAGAAGAGCAACGCATGGTGGTTAATCGCGCACGTAAGGTGCAGAAGTTCTTGGGTCAGCCTTTCCACGTGGCAGAGGTTTTCACGGGCACTCCTGGCGTATATGTAAAGCTTGAAGACACCGTGCGTTCTTTCGCTGAAATTTTAGATGGCAAATGCGATGAAATTCCCGAGCAATGTTTCCAAAACAAAGGTGCTATTGAAGACGTATACGAAGCATATGCAAAGATGAAGGAAGAATAACATGGCACAACTTGCATGTGAAATAGTTACTCCTGAGAAACGAATTTTTACAGGTGCGGCTGCACAGGTGATTGTGCCCAGCGCAGATGGAATTTGTGGCATATTGCCAGGGCATGAGATGTTTGCGTGCCGCATGAATAACGGAAAAGTGGTTGTGCATGCGGGCGATGATGGAAGCGAAGTGGAAGAATATGCCACTTATATGGGCTTTACAGAAGTGAGTGCCGACAGAGTGTTGGTGTTGGCTCGCCAAGCCATTGAAGTGAGCGACATAGATATTGATGCAGTGAAGCAGGAAAAGGCAAGGCTGGAGGAAAAATTGAACTCTATGTCTAGCGAGGCGATTTCTAAGCAAAAAGAGCGTGTGGCCATGGTGCAACGCAACGCCATTCAAGATGATATTGAGTGGTGCAACACGCAACTGGAAGTGGCAGCAGCTTCTTAGGATTCTTAGAGGTGGCTTTTTTGAGGGGGTCGCGGTCTATTAGAATTGGCTGCCGCTTCTTGGAAGTGGTCGCTTAGAGGTGGTCGCGGCTTAATAGAGTTGGCTGACAACTCATAAAGGTGGCTGCCGCTTCTTGGAAGTGGTCGCCGTTTCCGTTTTTTAGTTGACTTAGAACTCTTCACCCTATCTTTTTTAAGACGGGGTGAAGAGTTTTCTTCTTTTTATTTCTTGTTTTTATTATTCAGCCAGTTCTTTGCAGATGCGCGCGTGACGTACGGCAACTTCTTTTTGTGCGCGTTCAATATCGATTGTAGGCCACGCGCCATTTTCATATACGATGCGCCCGTCGCACATGGTGAGGCATACATCCGAGCCACACCCCGCGTAAACCACGTTGCAGAGCGGGTTGGTCATGGGGTGCCAATGGGGGCCAGACACATCCAGCACTGTGAGGTCTGCCTTGAAGCCTGCTTTTATAAATCCGCAATCCGTGCGGCCTTGTGCGATGGCTCCCGCGCGCGTGGCGGCACCAAACGCTTGCGCAGGCGTGATGATTGCGGGGTCGAGCGCGTGGCCTTTCGGCAAGAGGGCGAGCAGATACATGTCTTGGAACATGTTGTGGTTATTGTTGGATGCCATGCCATCGGTGCCCAAGCATACGTTTATGCCCGCATCGAAGAATTTCTCTACAGGCGCAAAACCGCTGGCAAGTTTCATGTTTGACGCGGGGTTACACGCAACAGACACATGATTTTTTGCCAAGATGCGAATGTCTTCATCGTTGACCCACACGCAGTGCGCGGCTGTTGTGGGCACCTCAAATGCGCCTAAGCTCTCAAACCATTGCACAGGGCTCAACCCTGCGTGGCGCTGCTTGCACTCTTCCACTTCGCTTTTTGTTTCGCTTAAGTGGATATGCATGCCAACGTTATGCTCTTTTGCCCACTCAACCACGCTTTTGCACGTGACATCGTTGTTGGTATATTCGGCGTGCACGCATGCTTCAAATTTTACGCGACCATCTGCCTCGCCGTTGTGGTTTTTCGCGCCGTCTTCCATTTCCGCAAAGCAAGGATATTCGCGGATGTCTTTCGGCTCAAAAGCCAGAGGAGAGGTGCACAAGTTTGCTTTCATGCCTGCTTGCACTGTGGCGTGGGCGCGCTTGGGCGTGTGATAATACATGTCTGAATAACTCACGCAACCGAATCGCGCCATTTCTGCTAGAGACAGAAGCGTTGCCCAATAGGCATCTTCTGGCGTCATCTTTGCCTCATAGGGCCACACAAGGTCGTTGAGCCATGTGTGCAAGGGCGCGTTTTCGGCATATCCGCGCAGAAGCGTCATGGGCGCGTGCGCATGTGCGTTATACATGGCGGGGATGAGCAGCTTGTTTGTGCCATTATAGGTGCGGGTGTGCGTGTGGGTTGTTTGAGTGCTGACAGTTTTCGCGTTCGCCTCTTCCGCGCCAGTCGTTGCTGCGCTCGTTGCGTTTTTGCTTGCACTCTTCGCGTTCGTTTCGTCGCCTTGCACAGGCGGTTTTTCACCCACATATTTAATGGTGCCCGTTTCCTCGTCTATAGAAACATACATGCTCGGCTTATATTCAAAATTTTCATCGATGATTGCGATATTTTGGAATAGCATTTCTTACCTCTTTTCTTGCGCTTTTTCATGTGAATGTGCACAAAAGGCGCTTAATTGCCTGTAATAATATATGAGCAAGTCTAATAATACTACAATGCGAAGAAATGTTTTGTGGCACTTTTTCTCTCGTGGGATTTTTCGAGCGCATGTGGCTTGTGCGTTGTAGAATAGAAATGTGAATGAGTTGCAGTGTGACAAAAGGCACCAAACGCAAAAAAGAAGAACTGCAAGCAAAAAAGTGCGCATGTAACAGAAAAAAATCAACAAAACGAGTCAAAAAAACAAACGTAAAAGGAGATAAAAATGGCAGATTGCAGCGGTGGTTGTGCTAGTTGTGGCGTGGAGGGCTGTGGCAGCAGAGAAGCAGAACAAAACACGCCCAAAGGCAGAAAAAACATCAAGCACGTGTTCGGTGTTTTGTCTGGCAAAGGCGGTGTGGGCAAAAGTTTGGTTACAGGGCTTTTGGCGGGCGAGTTGCGCAGGCGCGGTTTGAGCGTGGGTGTGTTAGATGCCGACATCACGGGCCCTTGTGCGCCGCGCCTATTTGGCTTAAAACCGCCCATCACTGCAGATGAAGATGGTTTGAACCCTGCAGTGAGTGAAACCGGCATAAAAGTGATGTCGGTGAATTTGATGTTGCCCGAAGAAGATATGCCCGTTGCATGGCGCGGCCCTGTAATAAATGGCGTTTTGCAACAATTCTGGGATGAAGTGAACTGGGAAGATTTGGATGTGTTGCTCATCGACATGCCCCCAGGCACATCTGATGTTGCTTTCACGGCACTAGGGCAGATGGATATGGAAGGCATCATAACCGTGTCAGCCCCGCAAGAGTTGGTGGGCATGATTGTGGGCAAGGCAGTGAATTTCGCACACGAGTTTGAAGTGCCTGTTTTGGGGCTTGTGGAAAACATGGCATATTTTCAGTGTGACGAGTGCAAGAAAAAACATTACATCTATGGCGAGCCGCAGGGCAAGGCGGTGTGCGAGAAATATGACATCAAGGCATACGCGCAACTGCCGCTCGACCCACACATTGCCAAGTTGTGCGACGAAGGACGCGTTGAATTCATAGATGCAAGTGGCATGCTAGACCCCATCTTAGATGCGCTGAACGTGTAGGGCAGGGGTGCAATTTACAATGTAAAAAAATTCAATTTGTAGCGTAATGTTTGTCCACAACCGATTTGCAACATTTACGTTTAGGCGTGTTTAGGCTTAGTGCTTTGCTACCAGAAGATGCGTTTTCGCTTTACGCTTTCTGCTTTATCGTGTGGCGTTGAATTGCAAACAATAATTGCAAACAACTACAGTAAGATAAACAGCGTTTTTGTCGTTTGTTCCACCAATAATGTTTGCGGGGGTTAACTATGAAAGAATGTTACAGCACCACAAATTATTCAGTACAGAGCATTTTAGGGCTTATCGACTCAGGCGATATCGCTATTCCAGAAATTCAGCGGCCGTTTGTGTGGGACAGCAAAAAGGTGCGCGATTTGATAGATTCTCTTTATCATGGATACCCGACGGGATATTTAATCACGTGGAAGAACCCTGATGTGAAGATAAAGGGCGGTGGTGTTTCTGAGGGCAAAACTGTTTTGATCGATGGTCAGCAGCGTGTGACTGCCTTGATTGCGGCACTTGCGGGCAGGGAAATTCTTAACGATGATTATGAATCAAAGCGGATTAAAATTGCGTTTAACCCTTTATATGTGGGGGAAGACACGCCCTTTGCGGTTCTTACACCTGTCATAGAGCGAAACCCTAAGTGGATTTCAGATATTGCGGAATTTTTTGCTCCCGATTTTGATTCTTGGTCGTTTGTGAATGACTATATGCAGGCAAATCCAAATTGTGATCCGAAAATTGTGAACGCGCGCATTACAGACTTGAAGGCTATTGCCACGCGTCAATTTGGTTGTATCGTGATTGCTGCAGATTGTGGCATAGATGAGGTGACCGACATTTTTATTCGCATCAATTCTAAGGGTGCAGTTTTGTCTCAGGCGGACTTCGTTATGTCGAAGATTGCCGCAGACGAGGCTCACGGGGGCAACATGTTGCGGCGTGCTATTGACTATTATTGCCACCTTGCTGTGAAGCCTGAGTTTTGGGCAACAATTAGTCAAAATGATGAAGAATTCATGAGCTCCGAATATGCAGATAAGGCGGAATGGCTCAAGAATGATAATGATGACATCTATGACCCTGATTACAACGACGTGCTCCGCGTGTCCTTTATGCATATGTTTGGGCGTGGGAAGCTTGCAAATTTAGTTTCTTTGCTGTCTGGGCGCGATTTCGAGGCGCGTGATTTCAAAAGCGAGATAGTGGATAAATCTTTTTCTATGCTGCATGATGGTGTTGTCAATTTCATGAAAAAGAGCAACTTTCAAGATTTCACTGCGGCTTTGCGTTCTGCAGGCTTTACCTCTTCGGCTCTCATTGCTTCAAAAGGCGCGCTCAACTTTGCCTACAATCTATATTTCACTTTGCGCGAAGACAACACCATTCCTTCTACTGAAGTTAAGCGCTGGGTGCAAAGATGGTATGTGATGTCTATCCTGACAAGGCGTTATTCGGCATCTGCTGAATCAGACATGGATAGAGATATCCGTAGCATTAAAGAGCAGGGGTTTGCTTCTTATTATGAAGACGTGGCAGCATCAAAGTTATCCGACACGTTTTGGAGTGTGACGTTGCCTCAAGATCTCGCGACTACGTCTGTTAAGTCTGCTGCATGGATGACATATGTTGCCGCACAGGTTCGAGCGGCAGACAATACGTTGTTTTCAAATGGGTTTAAGGTGGCAGACGTGATAGGAAACGTGGGAGATATTCACCACATATTCCCGAGGGCATATCTGCAGAAGAAGATGAATGCGCCCAAAAGCGTCTACAATCAGGTGGCGAATTATGCTTACGTGGAAAAACGCATAAATATCAAGATAGGCGAGGCGTGCCCCGGCGAATATTTTACCTGTGCTCAAGATGCAATATCTAAGGACGGCGATTATTTCGGCGATATTTCTGGTGCGGCTTCGTTTAAGGCTAACTTAGATGCAAATTGCATACCGAGCAACATTTATGGCATGACCTATGACGATTATGAATTTTTCCTATCTCAAAGGCGCAAACTTATGGCGAATAAAATCCGCAACTATTTTGAAAGCCTTTAGGGTCGGGTTTTTGTGTGGTGGTTTCAAACCATTGAATTTAAAATGACTCCAATAATCTAGTTAACTCACACTAGAAAGAGGAAAGCAAGAATATCCATATGGTTTTAAACTAAACTATATTGGAGGTGCGGGAGGGGCAAACTCCAAAACGGCTGTTGATGAAAATACTTGGCTTATAACTTATAGATGTGAAGTCACAAATGCATTTGGCGCAACTCAAAGCGCAAAATGCGAAGCAAAAGTAACTGGCACAACTAGCAGCCCGCAAGTAACAGACTTTAAAGTTTACTAAAATTCTATATTTAAAATTGTTCATCTTTACATATGAAAATGTTTGATATTTAGCGACTACCCGTTGGACAGCAGCAAGAAAATGCATCATTTAAGAGTGTGGATTTTGCTGGAAATTACTCTAAAACTCAATTGAAAGTATGTTTACGTCGAAATTTGCGATTGACTTTCCAAGAACTCCGAAGCAGTTACAATCCGCACGCCCATAAATCCTAAGACCTCGCAGCCTTAATTAAGGTTGAAACGTCACTCGCATCGAAACCTTCTTTTTTTGCCCATGATTGAGCTTTCTTACAAGACTTCTCGAAATCTTTGGCTGTGGGCATCTCTATTGGCTTTAACAAAATGGTGTCGTCTGTTGCAAAGGCACTCAATCTAATCTGCTCAAATGATGCTCAATTTTGTTATGCAATTCCTTTACTATTTTTTTATGTAACCTCATTGTAAACATAAACTGCATTCCTTGCTTTTTGTGGTAAATTTTTCGCATTTTGAATGCAAGAATGTTAATGAGTTTAGAATACGCAAGAAAATTGCCACCTAAAATGCGCGCACTATTGTGAAAAGCCACGTTCGCGAAACAGGGCGAAATAAACGCAGAACGCAAAGGCGAAGTAAAACAAAAATTAAAAACACAACACGCAAACCACGCAGGACACAACAAGCACAAGAAACAAAACGCAAAAGATATGCAATCCATCAAAAACAGAGAAGAAATCCTCTCCACAAGCAACAAAAACACCGCCACCCCCAACGCCACTGTGCCCACATTAAAGAAACTTGGATTTTGGCTTCTGTGCTTTGCCACTCCAATTGCAACGCTGTGCATTGTGATGGCGTGCGCGGGCGTGTTCCCTTTTGGCAGCGAATCATTTTTAATCGAAGATTTAAAATATCAATATAAAGATTTCTATCACTGGTTTTACCGTGTTCTTTGCGGAGAAGAATCCATTTTCTATTCCACCGCTTGCGGGCTTGGCGCAAACACTTGGGGGTTGTATACCTATTACCTAGCAAGTCCGTTTAACCTCTTAATTCTTCTTTTCGGCGAATCGAACATTACTCTGTTTGTTTTTATAACTTGCGCACTCAAACTTGGCTGCATGCAGATAACAGCCACATTTTACCTGCGCAAACGCTTTGAGCTGCGCGATGCGCAAGCTTTCATAATCGCACTTGGATATGTGTGGTGTTTGTGGACGGCGACCAACCTGTGCAACCCCATGTGGCTTGACGCCCTTGTTTTGTTGCCACTGATAATGTGGGCGGTGAAGCTTTTAGTAGACCGTGGGCGCGTGTTGCCCCTAGCACTGCTGAGTGCCCTCAATATTTGCGTTTGCTGGTACACAGCCTATATGACGGTGCTTTTCTGCATCATGTTTACAATTCTTGAATGGTCGTGTTCAAAGACCAAAAGCGAAACATCTTGCCCCCAAAATGCGCCAGCCGAAGAAAATTCAGTTGCAAAACATGCCAAGCATTCAAAACAAGTTAATCACACCAAGCAAACCAAGAGCAACATCAAGTGTAACACCCCTTGTTCGTTCGCAAAACTTGCTCTGCGCTTTGCAACATCTATGGTGGTTGCCCTTTTGTTGAGCGCATGGATGTTTATTCCAACAGTTTTAAGCATGGCAGAAGACGGATCGGAAACATATGCGCTCACCGACATAGTGGTGCAGATATTTTCCGCGGGCTCCTTCACAGAAGCAAGGCGTTTAATCGAAACCACAAATCTTCAAAATTTCATCTATGGCGCTATCCCCTTCATGTATAAATTCTCAGCAAAATGTCCTCAACTATATTGCGGCATTTTACTCTTGGTCGCATTTGTGGCGTTTTTCGCATCAAAGCGCATCAACAAACGCACAAAATGTGCCGCAGCAATTTTTATGCTGATATTAATTGCGTCCATTACACTCAGACCATTGCAAGCAATTTGGTGTGGCTTCAGAGAACCAAGCGGATTTTACTCGCGACCCTGCATATTTCTCGCCCCCACACTTATATGGACAGCTGGTTTTTGGTTGCAAAACGCGCGTGAAAACACACACAAAAATGTAATCAAAAAAATAACAAACACATCGTGGGCAGTGGTGCTCATAGGAATTTTCGTAGTGGCAGATCTTACCTTGTGCGGCTTTTTCGCAACAAAAGCAATGCATAAACAAAACAATTACTCACAGGAAAACAACAACACATATTACGAACAATCAATCAACCAGGTTTCGTGGCTCAAACAACACGACCCAAGCACATGGCGCATGGAGCGCACGTTCACTCGAGCTGGATTTGCGGCATTAAACGAGGCATTAAGCTGCAATTATATAGGGCTTTCTTCTTATTCTTCGGTGCATAACCAGTCTGCTCTCGACTTTCTGAATAGTCTTGGCTATAGCCAATTTGGCCGCATGCACACGCGTTATGCCGAACCGATTGTCGCCACCGATGCGCTGCTGGGGCTTAAATATACGTCAAGCAACGCCGAACCTGCCATGCTTAACAAAGTTGAGGGCGCACCGCTGCTTCAAAACACGGGCATATACGAAAATACTCGTGCACTATCTTTAGGTTATGTGGTGGCAGAAAGTTCCTTGAATGCGCAGCTATCAGGAGATAACCCATTTGAGCGTCAAAATTCTTTTGCCAGTGCACTTGCGGGTCACGACGTGCAGCTCTACAAACGTGCGAATACAAGTCTTACCACCGACACCGCAGACAAGAAAACTTGGCAGATAGACGTTCCCGCAGGGTGTTTGGGCTATGCCTATATAGAACGCTTTGAGGAAGTAAGGGGCGCGGCGCATTCGTATAAGTATATCTATTTTTCCATAGATGGCAGCACTCCCGAAAAGGAAGCTTGGCGTTTTCAACACACGTTGCACGCCCTGGGCAATGTGGCTGGCTCTGAGGGTGCCACGCACGAAGTGAGCGCTCTAACCAACCAAGGGGCAGACAGCACAAATGCAGACATCATGAGTTTAGGCCAAGTTGACTGCGATGCGTATTATCTGGATATAGATGCGCTCGATGAACTCACGCGTGATCTATCAACTCAGCAAGTGAATTTTACGTCGTTTAGCGGCAAGGGCATTCAAGGCACGGTTGATGCTGAAAGCGATGGGTGGGCAATGATAAGCGTGCCCCACGAAGACGGGTGGAGCATAACTGTTAATGGGGAAAGCGTGAGTGCATGCTCTACTTACAATGGCGCGCTCACGCTCATCCCCGTGTCAAAGGGAGAAAACACGATAGAGATGCACTTTGTAAGCCCTGGATTTTATGGGGGCTGTGCTGTGAGCGTGTTGGGAGTTTTGGCGGTTGTTACCATGTGCGTGTGTGCGCGAAAAGTGCTCGTGAGTGCGCACGTGCGCGAAAAAAGCGCGCGCATGAAAAACATGCCTGCGCGCACGCGTGTGTGCTCGTGTTGACCAACATGTTGGTTTAATTTTAACATGGAATTTTTGACCTCGAGAAAAGCACGTCAAAGTGTGTCGTAATTTCCCTGACAGCAATTCTTCCCGCTTTTAATTGGTCGGTTCTATTATTGGCATCAAGGTTGCACGCCCTAATAATTTCATCTGGATTTACGCGATAGAGACTGCTTGGAGTTGATGCAGTTTTCCACATGCCCGATTTATACAACGTAGTTTTCCCAGCTCCGTTGATGCCTGAAAATATAATATAAGCGGGCTCCATCAATATACTCCGTTTTCAATTTCTTCGCGCTGTTTAATGTTAAGAAAGTAATCATGCACGCAAAGCAGAAAACCTGCCTCATCTTTATCTTGCATCAAAGCAATTGTTGAAGCAGACGGTCTTGCAAAATTACCGTTTTTTAACTGAACATAGACCTCGTGTAAATTTACACATTCTTGTTTCGCGAACTCTGCTTTTTTGGTGGTTGTTAGAACTGTTTTATTTTTGCAGGAATTGTCAAAAACAACAAGAAACCCGCTAACTCAGATCGCGTTACTTTAATACGGGTCACAATCTCCCGAATTTCCTAAATAATCACTC
>CAVEFW010000224.1:0-3670 GCA_963615035.1 Phocaeicola dorei | reverse complement strand
CTATAGAGCTTGGTGGCGAAGATGCGAAGATAATCTATTTCAAAGACGGCATGGAACAGCGCATGAATGGCACGTGTGCGGGGGGCACCGGTGCGTTTATCGATCAGATGGCTGCTCTTTTGAACACAGATGCCGCTGGGTTAAACGAGCTTGCGAAATCGCACACCACCATTTATCCAATTGCCAGTCGATGTGGCGTGTTTGCGAAAACAGATGTGCAGCCGCTGTTAAATGAAGGCGCCAAGCAAGAAGACATAGCGGCAAGCATTTTTCAAAGCGTTGTTACGCAAACTATTTCAGGTCTTGCTTGCGGCAGACCCATTCGCGGACACGTTGCTTTTTTGGGCGGGCCTTTGCAATATCTATCTCAGTTGCGCGAGCGTTTCTATAAAACGCTTGAACTGGATGAAGATCATATCCTGGTCCCAGAAAATGCGCATTTATTTGTGGCGTGTGGGTGTGCTATTGCGGCAAGGCAACACGAAAGCGCAACGTGTTGCACATTGCAAACTTTGCTCGAGAAGCTTCGCGGTTTGGGTGATATTCAAGGCAGTGAAGTTTCGCGACTAGACCCACTTTTTGCGGACGCTTCTGATTACGCAAAATTTTGTGAGCGACACGCAAAAGATACGGTGGCACGCGGAAATTTGAGCGAATATAGGGGCGATGTATATCTAGGCATCGATGCGGGCAGCACTACTCTGAAAGCGGCACTTATAGGAAGCAACGCTCAACTATTAAAAAGTTTTTATGCCAACAATGAAGGCGATGTGTTGGGCACTTGCAGAAAAATGTTGGGTGAATTTTTCGATGCGATGCCGCGCGATGCGCAAGGCAACTTGCTCGTAAATATAGCACACACCACTGTTACTGGATATGGTGAGGGGTTGTTGTTGCAAGCGGTGCGTGCCGATTCAGGAGAGATAGAAACTGTGGCGCACTTGCGAGGCGCACAAGAGATGTTGCCAGGTGTGGATTTCATCTTAGATATTGGCGGACAAGACATGAAATGTTTGCGCGTGCGTGATGGCGTGATTGAAAACATCATGTTAAACGAGGCGTGTTCGTCGGGCTGCGGCAGTTTCATTGCGTCTTTTGCCGCGAGTTTGGGCATGACGATAGAAGAATTTGCAGGAGCAGCAATTCATGCAAAAGCACCGGTAGATCTAGGCAGTCGTTGCACAGTGTTCATGAACAGTCGCGTAAAGCAGGCACAAAAAGAAGGCGCCACAGTGGGAGACATATCGGCTGGTCTTAGTTATTCTGTCATCAAAAATGCGCTTTTTAAGGTAATAAAGTTGCGCGATGCAAGTGAGTTGGGTGAAAAAGTTATAGTGCAAGGCGGCACATTTTTAAACGATGCTGTCTTGCGTGCGTTTGAAAATTTGGCAGGTCATGATGTTGTGCGCCCAGACATAGCAGGAAATATGGGGGCTTATGGTGCGGCATTGCTCGCGCGCGACAGAGCGCGTGGCGAGGCGTGTGGTGGGGTGCGCGACAGAGCGCGCGACAAAGAGCGCGACAATGTGTGTGCGGCAGCGAGCGACAGAACGTGTGACGGGGCACGCGACAAAGCACATGCAGCAGCGAGCAACACATCGTGTGCAGCAACGAGCGACACATCGCAAAAGTCTCCTAAAAGCACACTTTTATCGCCTGAGGAAATAGACGCTCTTTCTATAAAACACACCACGGTTCGCTGTAAGTTTTGTGATAATCATTGCTTGCTTACCATAAACGATTTCGGCGTCGATGAAAAAACAGGAAAGAGAGCGCGTTTTATTACGGGAAATAGGTGTGAGCGAGGTGCGGGAAGCGCTGGCGAAGAAAAAAAAGTTCCCAATCTGTTTGAGTTCAAGGAAAACTTGCTTTTTAACCGTGGCGGGTTGACACGTGCGCAAGCAACCCGCGGGTCAGTTGGCATTCCTCGCGCACTGAATATGTATGAAAACTATCCATTCTGGCATGAGTTTTTCACACAGTTGGGTTTTCATGTGGAATTATCTAGTGCTTCTAGCAAGCAAACATATGAGGCAGGCATAGAAAGCATTCCGAGTGAGAGCGTTTGTTATCCGGCAAAGTTAACGCATGGTCACATTATGGATCTGCTCAAGCGAGACATTCAATTTATCTGGATGCCCTGTGTGCGATGGGAGCGTCAAGAAGACGCAGGCGCGAACAACCACTACAACTGCCCGATAGTCATGAGCTATTCAGAGGCACTTAAATTAAATGTGGATGAATTGCAAACATCCCAGATAGATTTCTTGAACCCTTTTTTGCCATACGACGACAAAGAGGCGCTGAAGCTTAGATTGTTTGAGCAGCTGGGGCGTGGGGGTGTGTATGCCAAAATGTTGCGTGAGCGTGGGGGAGAGCTGGCGGTGCAACGCTCGTTGGCTTTGCCTTCTCGAGCAGAAATAAATATGGCAGTGGAAGTGGCGTGGCAGATAGACCTCGACTTTAAAGATGCCATGCGAGAAAAAGGCGAGGAAGTGCTCGCATGGCTAGAAGACACAGGTTCGCACGGCATTGTGTTGGCGGGGCGACCATATCATGTTGATCGCGAGATAAACCACGCCATCCCTGAGCTCATCACCAGTTATGGCATGGCTGTGTTAACGGAAGATTCTGTGGCACATCTATCTCGTGTGGAGCGCGATTTGCGCGTTTATGATCAATGGATGTATCACACGCGCCTATATAACGCGGCAAAAGTTGTGTGTCAGCGCAGCGACCTTGATTTAATCCAGTTAAATTCCTTTGGATGTGGGCTTGATGCGCTCACCACCGATCAGGTGCAAGAAATCCTAGAGGGCAGCGATAAATTATACACAGTGTTGAAAATAGACGAGGTATCCAATTTAGGGGCAGCGCGCATTCGTTTGCGTTCGCTTTTGGCAGCACTTCGCCAACAAGATGAAAGCGCAAGCGAAGCCATAGATGAAAGCGCAAGCAAAAGCAAAAGCAAAAGCGCACGTGCAGGAGTATATCGCGAAGCAAAAAGCACTAAATTTCCTCGCGCGGAATATACCCGTTGCATGAAAGACGAGGGCTGGACTATGCTTGCCCCTCAGATGGCACCCTATCACTTCGAGCTTTTGGTGCCTATCTTTCATCACCACGGATACAACATCGAGCTTTTGCCTGCTGTGGATGCGGGAGCCGTGGATGCAGGGCTTAAATATGTCAACAACGATATTTGTTACCCAAGCATTTTAACGACAGGCCAGATTATGGAAGCGGTGATGAGCGGGAAATACGACACAAACAAGCTTGCAATTCTCATCACACAAACTGGCGGCGGGTGTCGTGCTACCAATTACATCAGCCTTATTCGCAAGGCTTTGCATCAGGCGGGTTTAGACCATATTCCCGTGGTGGCCATCGCACTAAATAAAACAAATGAGCACAACGAAGGCTGGCACATAACACCTGGCATGTTAAAGTCTGCCATCCCTGCGTTTTTGTTCGGCGATTTGCTCATGCAATGCCTATATCGTGTGCGACCATATGAAACTCACAAGGGCAGCACAGATGAGCTCTTCAACGCATGGATGCAGCGAGTAAAAGAAAATATCTGCACGTGGTCATATCGCGATTGCAACCGCGCCTATGAACAGATAGTGAAAGACTTCGATGAACTTCCTTGCACAAATTTCGGAAGTAA
>CAVEFW010000223.1:0-3572 GCA_963615035.1 Phocaeicola dorei | reverse complement strand
TTTTCTCGTTTTCTGCCAAACTGCTTTTTAGACGCATCATGATTTTTCCCTTCTAGTAAAACGAATAATGTTTATTGCATTATACCTAAGGGGGCGACTAAATTTAGTGAGTGCTTTGATAAGTCTTTATGCAGTTTCTTTTTCGCAAGAAACCCCGATAGTTTTCTTCAGAACTAATAGCACGGCCACCGTTATAACAATGCCTATTATCAAACACACTGCCGCATTTTGCACAAATCCTGCGATTAAGAAACACACAAACGAAATGCAGACCACTGTCAGCGCGTAAGGCAACTGAGTGTTTACGTGTGTGATGTGGTTTACATTTGCGCCCGCAGAAGACATGATGGTGGTGTCAGATATGGGCGAGCAGTGATCTCCTGCCACAGCTCCAGCCAAGCAAGCAGAGATGCCTATGGTTAAAAGCGTTGGTTCGTTTGCGAATACTGGCAAAACGATGGGGATCAAAATGCCGAACGTGCCCCAGCTGGTGCCAGTGGAAAAAGCCAAGAACACTGCCACCAAAAAGATGATGGCTGGCAATAGCGCAAACAAGCTGCCGGCGGCACCTTCCATTATGCCTGCCACAAACACGTCTGCTCCCAAAAGCCCAGTCATGTTTTTTAGAGAAACTGCAAGCGTCAAGATGATTATGGCAGGGCACATGGCGTGAAAGCCTGTGTTCAAACACGCCATGGCATCTTTGAATGTGACCACGCGGCGACAAATTAGATATATGATGGTTAAGATGAGTGCCACAATTGCACCCCACGGAAGCCCCACGAATGCGCTTGTGTTGCCGAATGCGCCCACGATATCTCCCGCGAAACTGGTGTCTCCTGCGCTGTCTTGGCCAAAGAACCCACCAACGTATAACATGCCTATCACGCAGAATATGATTAACAAAATGATGGGAACAAGCATATCCCAAAGTGATGCTTTCGTGTTTTCTGTGGCTTCATCATCGCCCAGAGACCCAAGATCACCTGTTTTATATGCTTGCAGCTCTGCTTTTGCCATAGGGCCATAGTCAAAGCCTAAGATGACGATTGCAATCACAAATACGAGCGTTAAAAGAGAATAAAAGTTGAAGGGAATGGCGCTTATGAAAAGCGATATTCCGTCTGCGTCCAGATCGCTTGCCACGCCAGACACTGCTGCTGCCCACGAAGACACGGGCGCTATCATGCAAACGGGGGCTGCTGTGGCATCGATTATGTAAGAAAGTTTCGCGCGGGAAACTTTTTTTGAATCGGTTACGGGGCGCATTACAGAACCCACGGTGAGGCAGTTGAAATAGTCGTCGATGAAGATTAGCACGCCCAAGAAAAAGGCTGATAGTTGCACGCCCTTGCGTGATTTTACATGCTTTGCAGCCCACGCGCCGAAAGCAGCGGAAGCACCTGTGGTGTTTACTAAAGACACGGTTATGCCCAAAATCACCAAGAATATAAAGATGCCTGCGTTGTCTGCCACGGCGGTTATGAGCCCTTCGTTTATGATGGCGTCGAGTGTGCCCGCGGGGCTTAGCTGTGCCACTAAAAGCCCGCCTACTACCACGCCCACAAAAAGTGAACTGTATGTTTCTTTGGTGATTAGTGCCAAAACTATGGCGATGATAGGGGGGATGAGTGCCCAAAAGGTGTTTGCGAATTCCATTTTGTGTCCTTTATTTTGTGTTTTTTACAGATTTTTGTTTTTCTCTGTTTGCGGTCTTCTCTGTTTGCAGTCTTGATTTCAACTCGGTTTTCAACGTTTGTTTCAGCCCTGATTTCAACTTTGATTTCGACGCCCGTTTTTTCAACTCTGTTTTCGTTACTCATTTTCAGCACCTGTTTTCAGTGCTTAATTTCAGTGCACGCACTATTGTTTGAAAAAATAAATCGCTGTATTTTATAATCATGATCTAATTTTTGTGTTACAAACATGCATAAAATCTGTGAACGGTTTGAATTAAACTAAAAAGCAAGCAGAGCGTGAAAAAAATTGTATTTATAGGAGATGTAGTGTTTGCATGAGATATAAACTCCTCATAGTTTTAGCCACTGCCATTTGGGGCAGTTCTTTTTTTATGGTGAAAGACATTACAAGCTATGTAAGTCCTGCTCCGCTTTTGTTTGTGCGATTTTTAATTGCAAGTGGCGTGTTGGCTTTAGTGTTTTTGAAACATCGCGCGCTCTATCTTAAGCGCGATTATGTGTGCATTGGGCTTTTGTTTGGCGCGGCACTCTTTGGCGGATATTTTTTCCAAACCGTGGGGGCGCAATATACAACACCAGGCACAAGCGCATTTCTGACGGGCACATATTGTGTGATGGTGCCATTTTTGGTGTGGGCAATATTCAGGCGTGCTCCAAGTGTGTTCAACATCTTGGCCGCCATTTTATGCTTGAGCGGCGTGGGGCTTTTGAGCTTAAAAGACGCATGGGATGTGAATATTGGTGATGCTCTCACACTTCTCGGGGCCGTGTTTTACGCAGCCCACCTTATATTGGTGGCGCACCTTTCAAAAGGTCGCAACATCTTTGTGCTAACGATGTGGCAATTTGCAGGGGCAGCGCTATGCAGCTTTGTAGTAAGCGTGGCACTCGGCTGCGATTTTGCAGAAATTGCGCGTCTCGACAGTTTACATCTTGGGTGTTTGGCATATCTTTCCTTTGTGTGCACCGCGTTTGCGCTCTTGTTGCAAAACGTGGCGCAATCTCACATTCCGCCCACCACTGCCAGTTTGCTTTTGTCGCTTGAGTCGCCCTTCGGTGTGTTCTTCAGCATCTTGGCAGGCACCGAAGACTTGCGCCCGCTCACGTTTTTGGCGTTTGCCTTGGTGTTTTTAGGCATATTGACATCGGAAGTTTTGCCTGAACGTGTGCAAGAAATCAGAAAAACGAACAAACAAAACTAAAGTGTGTAAAAAGCCCACGTGCTCGCCAGACAAACTCAAAAAAGCGTCAAATGTAAGAGGCAAGTGTGCTGGCAGCAGCTGCTATCGCTGTGCGCTGGTGTTTTGTTTAATAGGGTTTATTTCTCGACATTAAACTCAGGCTTGCTTTATTATCTCTTGCAATTCAAAATAGTGCGAGCGCAAGAATCAAGCCCACGGCTTTGCAGTGATAAACCGCGGTGGGAAAGACAAACTGGTGAATGAAAGACGAGCAGATGAAACTAGGTGTTTTGTTGATAAATACGGGAACGCCCGATGCTCCTGAAATTGACGCCATAAAGCGTTATCTCCGAGAGTTTTTGATGGACCCTGCCATCATTGGTGTGCCTGCGCCACTGCGCCGACTCTTAGTTAATCACATCGTGAAAAATAGACCCGCACGCACGGTTGCACACTATAAGGCTTTTTGGACAAGCGAAGGCTCGCCTTTCTTGACAACGTCTTACGCGCAAAAGCATGCTTTGCAAAAAACGCTGGAAGATAAACTTTTGCACGGTGGCTCTCAAGCCACAAAAACCACGCAAACTTCACTAATCATGCATTTCAAGCAAACCGCGCAAGAATTGCAAACCGCGCAAGAATTGCAAAACTGCCAACCCGCTCAAGCACCATTTTCAGAGGGTTTTGATGG
>CAVEFW010000222.1:0-2768 GCA_963615035.1 Phocaeicola dorei | reverse complement strand
CGCTTGCCAGTGATAACGTTCATAACTGCTTGAGTGCCAACAATTTGGCTCATAGGCGTTACAAGTGGCGGATAGCCCACTTCAGCACGAACGCGTGGAATTTCATCCATCACTTCACCAATGCGATCTTCTGAATTTTGAATGGCAAGCTGAGAGAGCAAGTTAGACATCATGCCGCCTGGAACTTGATGGCTAAACACTTTCATGTGAGTTAGACTTGAAACACCGCGTTGATAGTGTCCGCGCTTGCGAACTGCTTCCCAGTAATCTGCGATTTCAAACAAAAGATCGAGGTCAAGACCAGTGTCTCGTTGGCTTTCTTGAAACGCTGCAACCACCGTTTCAACTGCTGGGTGAGAATTGCCAAAGGCTAGAGGGGCAGATGCAGTATCGACAATGTCTGCGCCAGCTTCAGCAGCTTTTATTATGTTCATCGGAGCCAAGCCACCAACATAATGACAATGCAAATGAACGGGCAGCCCGATTTCAGATTTTAGCGCTTTAATCAAACGCTCTGCGCGATAAGGCGTGAGCATGCCTGCCATGTCTTTGATGGCGATGCTGTCTGCTCCCAAATCTTTAAGAGCCTGAGAATATTCTAGATATCCATCGAGTGTGTGAACAGGACTTACAGTATAAGAAATGGCGCCTTCGAAATGAGCTCCCACATCTTTTATGGCATGTGCGTTGTCGCGCACGTTTCTGATGTCGTTTAGAGCATCGAACACGCGAAAAACATCTATGCCATTTTTGTGAGCCGCACTGATGAACCTGTTCACAATGTCTTTTGAGTAATGCTTATAACCCACCAAATTTTGTCCGCGCGAGAGCATGGAGAGTTTGGTGTTTGGCGTGGATGCTTTGATGGTGCGCAAACGCTCCCAAGGGTTCTCATCCAAAAAGCGCAAACATGTGTCAAATGTGGCGCCGCCCCATGCCTCTATTGCCCAATATCCAACTTTATCCATTTTTTCTAGGATAGGTTGCATATCTCCTATTGTCATGCGGGTGGCCCATAAGCTTTGCTGACCGTCGCGAATGGTGGTGTCCATTATCTGAAGTTTTGTCATAAACCAACTCCTTTCAGGCACTTAGAACTGTCTTTTTATTTCTAGCATCTTCACTATCAAACGAATTTTTGAAAAACAGAGTGTCATTATAAAGCACATTTATAAAACTTGCTGTAAATATGGAAAATAGATGTGCGAGTGCAGGTTCAAAATAGATGTGCGGGTTTGGACGCACAGTAAATTAAAGCTAACCTGTTACCTTATATGCTATGTTTATGTATCTATTGAAACCAGCTCACTCAAACACGCTTGAACGCACTCAAACTTGCAAGCGGTTTGCGCGACCCACTCGCTCTTTTTCAGGCACAGCCCCCACCGCATGACCATTTGCGAGCACACAACCTGGCAGAACTTCGAGCAGAGGCTTTACCACGAAATCGCGCTCGTTTATGCGCGGATGAGGCAACGTGAGCTCTTCCGACTCGTGCACATACATCTGATAATCCAGAATATCTATATCGCACGTGCGCGGACCATTCCTCACAGCTCGAATGCGCCCCAACTCATCTTCAATCTTGTGTAAATTACCTAGCAGTTCGCGCGGAGATTCACCGCAACGCAAAACAACCACGCCGTTCAAAAATGCATCTTGATTTTCAAGATATGCGGGTTCACTTTCATAGTATCTTGACACGTCTATAAGCTCTGAGTCGGGCAGCATAGAAAGCGCACCTACCGCGCGGTTGAGCATCGTCTTTTTTGCTTGCAACGCACTTCCCCCGCACGCTTGCAAAACATCGTTGGTCACCTGATTGCACCCTATCGCCAACACCACGCGCGGGCGCAAATCGCGCAATGCCGCCTTTGTAATTTCCACATTGTGGGTGCGCAACACACCCGCCCCCAACTCTGATGCCAACAAACACTCTGCCGCGCTTGCCACGTCGCGTTCCTCAGGCTTGCTGTCTTTCAAGCTTTTGTAAGCGTGTGTGAGATAGCTTTTTCGCGAAGGAGCCGCCATAACGGGATAACCCAAATGCACAAATTCTGTGATGTTGCGCATCACATCAAGCGATTGTTCTGCCGACTTGCCAAAACCAGGCCCTGGGTCTATGCATATGCGATTTGCGCTCACGCCCGCGCTCTGTAACTTGGAAGTTTGTTCGCGCAGAAAATCTGTTGCGCACGACACCACATCTCCGCAAACCTCAACAACGCGCCCGTTGTGCATTACCACTAAACCTGCGTCGCAGTTTTTCGCTATGTCAAACATGCGCGCATCTGTGAAACCTGTCACATCATTTATGATTGACGCGCCAGCTCTTAGTGCCTCAAGTGCCACCTCGTGGTGGCGCGTGTCGATGCTTACGCACACATCTTCGCGTGCAAGTGCTTCCACCACAGGCAAAACGCGTGCCAACTCCACTTCCGCGTCTAGCTCCACAGCACCTGGGCGCGTGGATTCTCCACCTACATCGATTATCTGTGCACCATCGCTCAAAAGTTTGTGTGCGTGTTGCACAGCACTATCAAATGTGTCATGCTGCCCACCGTCGGAGAATGAATCAGGTGTTACATTCAATATGCCCATAACCACGGGCATGGAAGTGTCGAACTCAAAATCTGCGCATTTCCAAATCATATGAAAACACCCGCGCGATTAATCGTTTTGAGAACTGTCAGGCGAATTATTCGGTTGTGCGCCTGGAGTGCCGTTTGAGCGCGTGTCAGTGATGTTTTGTGCAGACTGTTGTTTTG
>CAVEFW010000221.1:0-20536 GCA_963615035.1 Phocaeicola dorei | reverse complement strand
ATGTTGCACCAGTTGTTGAAGTTCATCTAAGGGTAACCAGTCTAAAACTAAAACTGAAGCTAAAGTCAAAAATAAAACCAAAATAAAATAGGAAAACTTAGGAAAGAAAAGGAAAAATAAGGAAAAAAAGGAAAAGTAGCACTTTAATTCTCTTAAAGAATTTTAGGAGGAGTCATGCAAGCTGATAAATTTTTTTCACCTTCATTTGGAAACAGACCCAGTTATCTTGTTGGCAGAGGCGAAGTTGTTGACGAATTTATGTCTGGGCTTCAAGAACAACCAGGCTCTAGAAACAGATCTGCGCTATTTCTTGGACAGCGTGGCATGGGAAAAACGGTGTTGTTGTGGGAGTTTGCAGACAGAGCACGCGAGGCAGGGTTCGTTGTTGCTAATCCGACAGTAGTTTCAGATTTCTTGCTAGAACGGATTGTGGAAAAGACTCAAGAAGATGGCGAGCGCGTTTTAAAAACTAAACGTGGGCACATTTCTGGGGGCAGTGTGGGAGCCTTAGGGTTTTCTGTCGGGCTGCAGTTTTCCAAAGAAGTGCAGGAAACAAAGAGTGCGCAATTTAAATTGACCCAGCTTGTGCGCCTTTTGTCTTCAAAAGGCAAGGGGCTCGGTGCGTTTCACCTTGCCACTTAAACCGCAGTTTGCCGAGGTGTCAAACGCACAACCTTTTTTGTTTGCATTGCACATGACTTAGCGTTTGCGTCAGTTTTATAGGGGTGGAGTCGAACTTGGAACCGTGAGACGAAACCCCTATAAGCCTAAAACTAGCGCAAACGCACACTAAGAAAAAATGCTACATTCGCGCTTCTGTAGAAATAAAACTATCTTCTATCAGGTGCTTTTTTTGTCATATCCATATGTTTGATAACGTTTTTTCCTGCCGCTTCGCGCGCAAGAATTTCTTCATAGGTATACCCAGTTTCAAGCACAAACTTCTTCATCTTCTTGAATAAGTTTTCGCTCGGGTCAGGCTCGCCGATGCTCAAGCCTTTAAAATCTTCTTTAATCATCATAGCCACAGTGCATGCCGCTGCTGGACGCAGCTTGTTCAAGTTTCTCACGCGCACCTCATAACACGGGCCGCGCCCCTTAAAATCTTTCAAGCGATAGATATAAACATCGTTTTTCTTTGTGTTTTCGTTTATAAACGTGCACTTTTCGTCTTGCAAACCACCATACATCTGCCAAAGCATCCCCAGTAAAAAATAGTGTTTGAACAGTGTGTATGTTTTTAACACATAGGTATACATATCCACACGCACGTCATATGTAAGAGCGCGAAAATCTGGCTTTATGCGCGCAATTTGCCCACCTGTGCATCCAAGCAGTTGCACTCTGTCTTTTTCGCTTTGCCAATCACTTTCGCTATGCACGGTGGCAAACTCAAAACCATCTTCATACCATATAGGGAAATCTTCTCTGCGTGTCACCCCATCAATCGGGATAAACACTTTTTTTATCTCATTGGTTTTCGCCATTTAGTTCTCCTTTTTCTCTCGATGTCGATATTATACCAGCAGCCACGCCCAACATTCATTAATGGCTGTTTTATTTTTCTCTGCAAATTGGTGTCATGTCTTGTAAAATATCCAAGGTTAAAAGGCTTTCATATTAACAAAGGAGAAGAAAATGGAGATAGGTTCTACTGTAACACTTGCCTATAAGGGCACCCTCGAAGATGGCACTATGTTTGGATATGCTGACGAAGAAAAGCCACTCAAGTTTCAAACGGGCATGGACATGGTGATTGATGGCTTGGAGCGCGAAATAATGGAGATGGAGGAAGTGGGGCAAAAGCGCACGTTCACACTCGGAATATATGATGCTTACGGTGAATATCTGGAAGATTTCACGCAGAAAATCAAGATAGAGCAAATTCCTTTTGCAGCAAAGCCAGGCAAGCGCATCTGGATTAATGATGAAGAAATGGGCAAAACTCCTGCCACCATCATAGACGTGAAAGATGGTGAGGCAATCGTGGATATGAACCACCCCTTGGCGGGTCACGAACTTACATATGAAATTGAGATTCTTGACATAGAGGAGCCGCCAGAGAATTTTGTTTCTGCGGCAGAGCGCAAGGCAGAGCAAAAGCGTCTGTCTCATATGGTGGGCGGTGGCGGAGCAAACCCCGATGCCGCCATGTATTACGAATAATCTTCGCGAATGCGTTTGAACGTGTTTAAATGTGCCTAAATGCGCTGAAAGTGCTTGAATATGTTTGAATGCGCTCGTGTGCGCTCGAGCGTACTTGAATATGCTTGAACGCACTAAACGAACCTAAATGCGCAAATGTGTGAAGAAATCTAATAAACGCCAACTAACAACAAAACAGGAGAAAAAATGTCAGACTATAAATTTACGCTAACTTCATATGACCCAGTTTATTGCGTGTGCCCTGAGGTGCGCATTCCTGAATCCGAGGTGAAAAGTCAAGCCATGCGCTGGCTGGAGCTGAACGTGGCAAAAGAAGGCGAAAAGCCGAAGATGACAGACAAGTGGATAGAAAAGCATGTTGATGGTCTTAACACCGTTGACGAGTTGCTCATCTTTATTCGCTATAACATGTATAAAGACAATCGCGAGTTGCAAGAGTTATCAGATCAAAATTATGTTTGCGCTGAATTGGCGAAGCGCTTGGTGGAAGATTTGCCCAAAGAGCTTGTGGAAGAAAGTCTTTTTGCTGCGCGTTATAGGTTAGATGAAATGTGCAGGCGCAATGGTAAATCGATTGCAGAATTTGCCGCAGAAAAAGGCATGAGCGAGCAAGAGATGATAGATGACGTGGAGCAAAAAACTATCCAGAGTCTAAAGGAAGATTCTGCGCTTGCGGCATATGCCGATACAAAAAATTACACATTAGAGGCAGAAGATTTCTATGCCATCATTCCGGGCAAAGACATTGAAGAAAAGGCGTATAAACGTCGCCAGATAGAGGCAGACGGGCGCTTAGCAGGCATGGAAGAATATGCTCGCAAAACAAAAGCACTAAAAGAGATAATGGAAAACGCCATGGTGAAACGCGATGATGACCCAAGTCTTGAATATATGCGTTATGGCGATGTGAGTTCAGATGTTTTGAACGCAAATAAACAATTTCCCGATGCCTTTGTGAGCATGTAAAAAGCTTATAGCGCAAATCTAACACCATGCATATTATGCGCAAAATAGAATAAACCACATGATGTATTAGACAAAATATAGAATAAACAACACAAAAAAAATACTGTTAATCTGCGAAAACTGTTGTAAAATTCAATATGTCTAGTGAATTGTTACACGTTGCCCCAGACACCAACGAGTACACAACAAACTGACAATTAATAAGGAGATGTTTTGGTTTATTAGTCGTTTCGTTTTTGCTCTACTCCATATTTATTTCTTGAAGCCGATCGATTTCCAGCGTGAAGCCCAAGGCGTTAAATATGCAATATTGCAAAAGCCAAACACATAACAAACGAAAACACTCACAAGGAGATTTAGGAAAAGGAGAGTATTATGGCTTACGGAAAAGAGTGGCGTGTCGAACGTGAAGACGGCACTGTTGCTACTCGAAGCAACACTTGGTCACCTCCAGGATCTCACCCTGTAGGATATGGTGTTAAGGTTATCACCAAAGATGACGTTTTGTTGCGCATCGAAGGTGACGACGACAACCCTATTACCACTGGTCGTGTGAATGCCATGAACCTTGCCATGCGTGAGTATACGTATGCACCAAGCCGCGTTATTTATCCAATGAAGCGTGCTTATGAAGACAGAGGCAAGGACAAATGGGAACGCACCACTTGGGAAGAGGCTCTCGACACCATCTGCACCAAGGTGAAGTATTACCAGGACACGTATGGTCCTGAATCGATTGTCTGCTTTGGCGGTACTGGTCGTGAGGCTTGCATTTATTACTATGCAATCACATTCTCAGTTTTGCAATCACCAAACTGCTGCTATACGCAATCAGGTTGGTCTTGCTATGGTCCTCGTTGTTCTGTGGCTGACTATGTATTAGGCGCAGGTTATCCTGAGCTCGACTATGCAGGTCACTTGCCAGGTTCTTATCATGACCCTCGCTACACACTTTCTAAGTATGTAGTTGTATGGGGCAAAGAGCCACTTCCATCAAACGGCGACGGCTTCTTCGGACACTGCCTCGTAGACATGATGAAGCTTGGTTCTATTATTATTTCTGTTGACCCTCGCATCACATGGGTTGGCGCACGCAACGGCAACATCAACATGCAGGTTCGTCCTCAGACAGACACTGCATTGTGCTTGTGCCTAATCAACTTGCTATTCCAAAACGACGAATACGATCATGAATTCGTTGAGAACTGGATTTATGGCGTTGATGAACTTAAAGAGCGCGTTGCTGAATATCCTGTTGACAAGGTTGCAGAAATCACAACAGTTCCAGCAGAAACAATTGAGCGTGTAGCTCACATCATTGGCACCGAGCGTCCAATCGGTTGGGCATGGGGTTTGGCATTCGACCAAAACAAAAACGGTGTTCAATTATCTCAGGCATTCATTATTTTGGCTGCAATGTGCGGTTCTATCGACCGTCCAGGTGGCTTGACTCTAGGGCCTCCATCTGCACTTTTGGGCAAATGGCGCATGGAGCAACGCGGCGCTATGACCGACGAAGTTTGGGCAAAGCGCATCGGTGCTGCAGAGTGGCCTGGTCTTTCAACTGGCATGTCAACCACATCTCCAGACGAAACTTTGAATGTTATGGAATCTGGTCAGCCTTATCGTTTGCGCTTCGCATGGTTCAACAGTTCAAACTTCTTGGTTGCAACATGCTCTGCACAACCTAAGCGTTGGCATGATGCCTTGTGTGAATCAATTGAATTCTGTGTAATTCAAGACCTCACACAAACACCTACTTCTATGGCGGTGGGTGATTATTTCTTGCCTATGGCAACATGGTGCGAACATGACGCCATCGTGCTTACACACTATGGCAGAAACACCGTGTTCATGGGCCCAATGAACAAGGCTTTGCAGGTGGGCGAGTGCATGTCTGACATCGAGATCTGCTTGGTGTTTGGTGCTCGTTTGAATCCTGAATGGTGGCCTTGGTATAAGGATGCTCCTACCGTTGACCGCGATAAGCTGCTGGCAGCCGTTGAGCAATTCAACAGCGACCAGTTGGCAGAGCTTGGCTTCGACTGGAAGTCTTTCCAAGAGCTTGGTTTGTATCAGCCTGGTGCTCATGGTTTCGAGTATGAGAAATATGAGAAGGGCATGCTTCGCTTCGACGGCGAAAACGGCTTTAACACCATTACTGGTCAAATTGAGGCTTACTCAATTCTTTATGAATCATGGGGCGAGGATCCTCTGCCTTACTACTATGAGCCTGACTGGTCTCCAGTGCGCCACGCAAATGACGCTTTGGGCAAACAGTATCCGCTCATTTCCACATCTGGTTCACGTCGTTACAGTTCATTCCACTCTGAGCATCGTCATGTGCCATCACTGCGTCAGATTGACCCATGGCCATGGGTGCAGATTAACCCTGAAACTGCTTCTGACTATGGCATTTCTGATGGTGACTGGGTCGAGGTTTACAACATGTTCGGCGTTGGTCGTTGGAAGGCAGAAGTTACTCCTATCATCAAGCCTGGCATCATTAACTGTGCTCATGGCTGGTGGTTCCCAGAGCAAGACGGCGAAGAGCCTAACCTCTTCGGTGTTTGGAAATCCAACTTCAATGAGTTGGTCCCTCATATGAGCATTTCCCGCTTGGGCTTTGGTGCTCCATATAAGGGCATGATGGTAAATATGCACCGTGTGAACGGTCTTGAGGATTAATAGAGGGGAGTGACCGAAGATGACTAAATATGCATTGTTGGTGGACTACACCTTTTATTCAGGCAACCATGCAGCAGAAATTGGTTGTAAAGAAGAACTTGGTCTTCCTCTTGAGCAATTCGGAATCAAGGAAGTTCAGGTGGGCCCTTTCAAACTTGATGAGGGTAATGACGGCGACTCATGGGAGTGGAACTACATTCCTGTTCCTACTTCTATCTTCTCAAAGCATTGGGGAGAAGGCGGCGACAAATGTGGACAACGTCCACTTGCTTGCCAGGTAGATGAGTCTTCCTGTATGTACTACGGTACTGTTGAGGAAATGCAGAAAAAGATGGCTGAATTTGACCGCCCAATGGTCTTATTCCAACTCTAAATTTGCTGCCTCACATTTTTATAAGTTATAATATGGCGCGGTTGCGCATGCGGTTTATGTGCAGCCGTGTCATATCAAACTAAGTGCTATTATTTAGGGAGGTACAACATGACTCGTGATGAGATTATGGATCTCGAAGCAAAGGACATTGCTGATCTTCTAAACAAAGAAGTTGCTGCTGGCAAAGACAAAGACGGAGCTATTGCAGCTCTGGGCTTGAGCGCAGAAGACATGCGTGTAGCAAACGTTTTCTGGGTTAAAGACAAGTTCATGGCTCGTGCTTGGGGTGGATACACTTCAACAAAGCGCACTGGCAACGAGCTGGGCGACTCCAGCCATGGTGTTGGCGGCTCAGACCCATCTAAGGGTTATGCAGGTGTGTAAGGCTTAGAGTTCTTACTTACCATTTAATAAGGCTTGCTGTATTGTTGCAGCAAGCCTTGTTGTTTTTGTGCGTTTTGTTGTATGCATGCCGGCAAAATGCCGCAAATGCACAACTGGCATGTATGGTGGCAAAATGCCTCAAATGCACAACTGGCAGACTAATAGAGAAAACTCGGAGGAGAAAACACAATGGGATATTTTGAAATAGGCGAAGACGAAAAAGAAGTCTTGAAAGACGTTGAAGAGAATGGCAGACTGACGTCGCAGCAGGAGTTGATTTTATATAACATCACTTTGCGCCAGGAAGAACTGGGACGCGAGTCTACCAATCTTATGTTGAAGAAAGTGAAAGATGATCCCGTTTATCAGCCTATGATCGATCGCGAATTTTTGACTTATGAAGTTTTTAACTATGGCACCGATGGAGAACATGCGATATGCAGCTTGTATGTGACGCTGAAGGGTTTGCGCTATTGCATCATCTTTGGCGAGGAAATCGCGCCGAACAGAAAACTGAACCCTGCGGGTGGAGCGTGGGATTATAAACGTGAGGATGACCCTTACTATCAGCAACTAAAAGCTGAGGGCAGGGAAGATGAATTCAGGGGCTTTTAGTTTTTGCGGGCGTTTGCGTGAGCGTTTGCGGTCGGGTGTTTTTGGTTGTGTTTTGAGTTTTTTGCGGGCGTTTGCGTGAGCGTGAGTTTGTGCGCGGGTGTGTTCTTTGCTTTTCAGCCGCATGAGCCTTTTGTGTTTGATTGTGGTCGGGTGCGTTCCGTGTGGTTTGTGAGCGCGCGCTCGTTCGTGTTTCACGCGGTTTGCGGGTTTGTTAGTTGAGTTGTTAGGCTTGTAAGCAGCGATGTTTGGTTTGCGACCAACTACATTGCGTTAATTTTATAAATACTAAATGACTAAGATTATAAAAAATGAGACACTAAATGAAGCTCTGCGTTCATATAGGGACGTGGAGCTTAAATATGTGCGCGAACTGGAGAAGCGCGGGCTTAAGTTTGAACCTCGCGGGGCAAGCGCAGCACGCACGCAAGAGTTAATGCGTGAACTTAACGCGCTTGACGCCACGCCTGAAGTGCATTTTCGCAATGCAAATGCGAGCATAAGTGTGGGGTGGCTGTCGCGTGCATGTGTTGAGTGCACGGGTTGTGGCGGATCGCAGACGTTTTCCACCACTCTGAAATGCCACAGAGATTGTTATTTTTGCTTCAATCACAATTTGCATGATTACCAAAAGTTCTTTGATGCGGGTTGTCCGTGGGAGCGTGAGTTGCAAGATTGCTTTGTTGCAAACAAGGGCAGGCTTGCAGCCATGGCGGTAAGCGGTGGAGAGCCTCTTATGGTGCTAGACGATTCGATTGCGCTCATCAAGCGCACTCGAGAGATGTTTCCTAGTGTGCACACGCGCATGTATACATCGGGTGATTTGTTGACTGCAAAGAGTGCAGACGCGTTGCACAAGGCAGGGCTGCAAGAGATCCGTTTCAGCGTGAAGTTAGAAGATGACCCAGCCACACAAAAACGCGTGATTGAAAATATGAAAGTGGCGGGCGAATATATCGAAGATGTGATGGTTGAGATGCCGATTATTCCTGCGCTCGATTCAGGCGAGTCGGCTAAGCTCACGATGCAGGAGTTGATTCTGCAATTCCAAGATGCGGGCATTCGTGGCATGAACTTACTTGAATTTTGCTTCCCTTTTCATAATTGGCAAGAGTTTGAGCGACGCGGATTTTTGCTGAAGAACCCGCCGTTTCCCGTGATGTGTGACTATTCATATTCGGGTGGTCTTGCCGTAGCAGGAAGTGAGATATTGGCACTTGAGCTTATGAGTTGGGCTGTTGAAGCGGGCATAACCTATGGCTTGCACTATTGCAGTTTGGAAAACAAACACAGAAGTGAAATGTTGCAGGCAAACGCAGGAGCTGAAAAAACTCACCCGATATTTGATTTCGATGAAGGCGACTATTTTATCAAATGCGCAAAGGTGTTCGGGTGCGATTGCAGTGTTGCAGAGCCCAAGCTTGTGCAAGCAGGTTGCGATTGCGCGGTGCGCGATGCGGAGGACAGCTCGCTTGCTTTTCCGCGTGCGTATTTGCCATTGTTTTCGCCTCGTGAAAACGCAGACGCTTCTTCGCAAGTAACGCCCGCTGAGGCAATTTACACGATGGTGCGCGAGGGAGATGACTATTTCTTGCGCGAAGTGGGTCTTAACACAGTTTGCTATAATGAGCGCTAAATAAGATGCACGTAAAAATAGCGCAAAAACAACGAGGTCAGCACAAGATGACAGAAAACAATTCGCAAAAAAAGAATTTCTCATGTGACATTCCAAGTCCTGCTCTTGCCGTGGTAGGCAGGCATAATTCAGGTAAAACTACACTTCTAGTAAAGCTCATCGAGGAACTCACGCGTCGTGGGCACAATGTGGGCAGCGTGAAACATCATCACCATGCGGGTTTCGATATCGATGTGCCTGGCAAAGATTCATATCGTCAGCGCGAAGCAGGTGCCATCGAAACGGTAATTTCATGTCCTGGTCAGGTGGCACGCATTCAAACAATTCATGGTGAAGCGGAATGCGCAGACATTGTGGCATCTATGCCAGGTCACGACGTGGTGTTGGTGGAGGGCTATCGTAAAAGCGGATTGCCTACAATGGAAGTTATGCGTGCAGAAAATGAGGCAGATGAACAGGTGGCGCGCGTGTTTGCTCAAGGTGCCGAATGTGGCTGGGGTTTGGGCACCGATTTTACGCAGCTTATGCGTGCGTTGCGGGATTGCAGGGATGAGGCGGAGCGTGAACGCGCGATGAGCGCGTTGAGTGAATGTGAAAAAGAGCGAAAAAAGTTGCCCATGGCTAACACGGTGGCAGTGGCTACGAACATCAAGTGTGCAAAAGAGGCAGCGCACGCCTATGGCATACCCGCGTTTGACATAAACGACATCGAAGCACTTGCAGGTTTCGTTGAAGAAGAAATAATGCTCCCGAAAATTTCTGTGGTCATTCAGGCGGGCGGCGAGAGCAAGCGCATGGGGCGAAGCAAAGCAACTGTGCCTTTTAACGGGCGTCCGCTAATTACTCGCATCGTGTCGCGTGTGGCACCCGTGGCAGATGAGCTGATAATCACCACCAACGAACCCGAAAATCTCGAATTTTTGCATGATGAGTTTCGCGACGTTGACATCAAACTCGCGCGTGATGTGTGCGATTATCGCGGTGCTCTGCCAGGTTTATATACAGCGCTCACATCGGCAAACATGCCTTATGTGGCGCTGGTGGCGTGCGATATGGTGAACGCAAGCGCGCCTTTGATTGCCGCGGAAGCGATTGCCATACGTGCACACAAGGCAGACGCGGTGGTGCCCGTGAATTCACATGGCTTTGAACCGTTTCATGCGATTTATAACAGAAGCGCATGTTTGCCACATGTGAAGACAGCTCTTGAGGCGGGCGAGAGGCGTGCTCAAAGTTTCTTTGACAACATAGAGGTTTACGAATTTTCGTGTGATGAAATTCGGCGAGCTGTGCCGCAAGGCGGATGTTTTGCGAATTGCAACACGCCAGAGGAATTGCACGCGCTGGAACGTGCGGTGGAAGAAAGCGCGACAGCAAAAGACGCAGCATCTAATCAACAATTCTAAGGGAAGCATTCATGCCTGATCTTATGACATGGTTTGAAATGGCGCAGGCATCGGGGGCAGCGAGCGTCTATTTATTTGAAGATAGATGCACGCCCGTGCAACACAGACGCTCAAAATGCAGAAAATGCATTCAGGTTTGCCCCAGCGAAGCCATAAGCTTGCACGACCGCAAAATAACAATAGATCGTGCGTTGTGCTGTGGTTGCACAGCGTGTTCTACTATTTGCCCGACTGAAGCCATAGTTGCGCTAAACCCTGTGTCAGATGCCTTGGCACGCGATGCATTAGAGGCGATGAAAGAAAACAATGCACAGGCAGTTATAGCGTGTGAGCGTGTTGCGGTGCGTGAAAACCCGAAAGAGAGGCAATTCGCGCAAGTGCCTTGTTTGTGTCGCGTGCATGAAAGCTTGTTGCTAGATTTGGCGGCGCGTGGCGCACGTGAAGTGCACCTTATAGATGGCGGATGCAAAAATTGCAAATATCGCAAATGCGATAGAGTAACGCGCGATGTTGTGAAAACGGCAAACCAGATGTTGAAAGCGGTTGGGTCTTCGGTGAGCGTGCAACGCGCGGGCACTTTTCCCGAATGTGTAAAAACTGCTGTGAGTAAGGGGGTGGGCGAGCGCAGGCGCGAAGCGTTTTCGCAGGCAAGAACATCTGCTGCGGGATCAATCGGGCGTGCGGTGAAATTTTTGGCGCGAAAGGAAAAACAGTCAAACAGCACCACAGCCGCTATCGTGGATGCTCTGGGGGTGGGCTTAGAGGAAAAAGCGCCCAACCTTCCAAAGCGTCAGGAAAAACTGGTAAATTCTCTTTTCGAGATCGGGCTGCAAAACGGTAAGGATTTTTCGCAGAAGAGCAGGTCGGGAGCATCGGGAACAACTGGATCCTCTGGAGCATTTGAAACATCGGAATCATCTGGGGCGGCCGAGGCAACTAATTCTGCCAGTTCTTCCACTACCTCTGAAGCAACCAACACAATTGACACGCGATTTTTCGGAACGCTTACATATGACACAAACAAATGCACAGAGTGTGGCATATGTTCTGCAGTTTGCAGACACCGAGCCCTCGTGCGATCGAAACGAAAAACCGAAGACGGAAAAAACGTGTTTTTGGAGTTCACGCCTTCGCTTTGCACTCAGTGCAGACTGTGCGAAGATGCATGTTATAGAGGGAATATGTCTGTGAGCTCGAGTGTGAATCTAGACAGTTTGTTTAGTTTTGAGCCAACACTCATAGTTATTGACGATTAGATAAATTTAAGCTTTTGTGCTTTTCTTTTTGTTAAGATAAGCGGGCTAGTGGGTGCGCGGTTTGCACTCAAAAAATTCAAGGAAAGAAGGATTGCTATGGGCAAAAAGGCAACTGAAGAAATCAAGCTAACACTAGATGAATTGCAGAATTATTTGCGTGCAAATCACGCAATATATATAGAGGTGAACGGCGATACATATTATTTAACCGATGCCAACGACATTTATTGGCGTGCGCAAGACACAAACGAATTGAACGAAAAAGCCCACTATGTTGATTGTTCAGATCTTGTGCCAACGGTCGGTGAATTTATGGAGTTGCCGATAATCGATGGAAAGTGTTTGAACGAACTTCACGAGTCTGCCACATATTATCCTTCCATTCGTCCCGAAGATGAAGAAGAGGATTAAATAATTTAGTGTCGTTTGGTGCCTGGGGCGCCAGCCTCATGATTCGAGACGCAAATTCTCTTTTACAACTTTTTGTTTAGTGCCCGAGGCGTCAGCTTTTTATTCACGCGTCGCGTGATGTTCGTGTTTTTGTGATGTTTACGCGTTGCGCGATTTTAATGTGTAGCGTTATTTTCATGTGCTGCGCGATGTTCGCGCGTTTTGTGTTGTTCGCGCGTCGCGTGAAGCGCACGGCTTAGCGCACGCGAAACCTCAGCATTTTCGACGCGCGAAGCAATTTCTTCCATGTCTTTTTCGCTCAAACTGTGTCTGGAAACATCGCCCGACATGTTTTTGCCAGCAATTCCTAGCGTGGATTCAGCACTTTTGCGCTCTAGATATTGCTTATAGGGCTTTCGTTTCTTCATATTCAGCTTTGACGCATAAATCTTCATCTTGTCGAAATGTATGTCTTCTTCAAGAAGTGCCAGGCGAATCCAGTCGCGTTTCATGTCAAGCTCAGATCTCACAGTGCTATCTGAGCTATAGATTTGCAGGTAAACATCGGGGGTGGCACCGCGTTTATATGGGCGCGTGTCGCGCATAACATATACAGCTTGCACGTTTTTCAACACCAGCGCCACCGCATCTTCGTTTTTGAACACGTGCTCAATTGCGCGCGCAAACGCGTTTTGCACGCGTTTTGCCTGCAGAGCCTTCCTGAATGATGGGTCTAGCGATTGTAAAAAAGCCTTGTTTATGTCGCTTAATTTTTGCATTCGGGTATAGTAACCAGTTGTGAATTATTCACACAAGATTCCAACTTTTCTATATATTTCAAAGTTAAATCGTTTGCTTTTCTTTGTGCGTGCGTGATGTATCCCACGCGCATAACCTCTGCGCTCGAAAGCGGAATGGCCACAATGCCAGCTTGCATTTCGTTCGACAAAACGCCTGTGGAAAGCGTATATCCGTTGCCATGAGTTAGCAAATTTGTGAGCGTGCCTCGGTCGGTGTAAGTTACGTTTTTTTTGTGAGGCACGTTTGCCTGCGGCTCTTCTGCAAAGTGAAAACTGTTTGCGGTTTCTTGTTCAAAAGAATATCTGGGGTAATTTTCCAGCTGCTTCGGGCTTATTTCTTGCTCTTTAGACAGCGGATGGTGCGACCCCAAAAAAACGTGTGCACGCGCTTCGAAAAGCGCACTGAATTTTAAGTTTGCGTTTTCAAGTTCGCGGTTGATCACGCGCTCGTTAAAATCTGACAAATAGATTACGCCCAGATTGCTGCGAAAATCGCGAACGTCGGCAATTATTTTTTCAGTCATGCTCTCGCGCAGTGTGAAGTTATAACTTTCTTCCTTGCATTCGTTCAACAGCTCCACAAATGCACGCACACAAAACGCGTAATGTTGCGTGCTCACAGCCAACCGATTGCGTGAAGATTTCTTTGCGCCAGTAAACCTGTCTTTCAACATATTGGCTTGCTCGATTACAGACCGCGCATAGCTCAAAAGCTCCGCGCCTTCGTTTGTAAGCTTAAGACCTCGGTTGCTCCTTAGAAAAATTTGTATGCCCAATTCATTTTCAAGGTCTTTTATAGATGTTGAAAGCGTGCTCTGTGATATATATAAGTTTCCCGCGGCAGAGTTGAAAGAGCCACTGCTGGCAATTTCTATCAAATATCGCAGTTGTTGTAATGTCATCTGGATTCCTTTTTGGGTTGGCGCGGGTGCTGGCGAAATTAACCACCGATTAACTAATTGACCCTAATCAGCCCCGCCCCGCATTTTATGTGTTAAAACTAAAGTATTGCATCGCATGAAGTATAATAACGCGCAATAAGTATACACGCGCGACAATATATGCAAGGAGCATCATGCAAAATAAAACCATCATCTTCATAGCCGACAGTCTTGACAATGCGCATAAATTTCAAAGCGTGCTAAGCGATATGGATGTGAGTGTTTATGCAGGTTCTTCTATTCAGTTCAAAAATTTGCTCAACGATCACCCCGAAGCCAGTTTGGTGATCTATGAGATCTGTGAGGGAAATCTAAAGATATTGCCCGACATCGAAAAAACCATAAGCGAATATGGAAATGCGAATTTTTTGGCCATTGTGTCTGAAGATTTGCTCGAGAAATTCAGGTTGCCCATGCAGGTGAAATCTGATTTTGTGGTTAGCAGTGCAACAGATGCTGAATGCAGTGCTCGAGTGCATCATCTTTTGTGGCCAGGGGCAGAGGTGGCGAGTTCAGACGTTGTGGTTGTGGACAACATGACGATAAATTTGGCAACCTATCAGGTGACAATCGACGGTGAGCCGCTGGATTTAACATATCTTGAATATGCGCTTTTGAGTTTTTTGGTAACACACCCTGGTCGCACATATTCACGAGACGCCCTGCTTCGTCGCGTTTGGGGTTTTGATTACTATGGCGGGTCTCGCACGGTGGACGTGCACGTGCGCCGCGTGCGTGCGAAACTGGGCTCAAAGCTTTCTTCGCGCATAGAAACGGTGCGCGGCGTTGGATATCTGTGGACGGTTTAGGCAAGTTTTCGCGTTGAAAGCGCGCACGGCTGGTGCAATTTCGCACTTAAGTGTGAAATTTGGGCGAGTCGTCGCTTTTGATAGAGTTGCAAATTTTATGAGGACAACATAGAGAAAAACGATGTTTACAGGCTTGATTGAAGAAGTTGGCAATGTAAAGCAGATAGTGCGCGGAAAACAGAGCGTGCGTTTGTGCATTTCTGCTCGCAATCTGTTGAATGATGTGCGTGTGGGAGACAGCATTGCTGTAAACGGTGTGTGTCTTACCGTGACAGATTTGGCCATCGCAAGTAACGAACTAAACGAAAACACCAGCAACACCGATCTAAACGCCAAAAATCCTGCAGCGCACAACGCGGGCGGTGTTTTCTTTGCCGATGTGATGCATGAAACATGCAATCGTTCTTCGCTGGGCTGTTTGCACACAGGAGACGTTGTAAACCTAGAGCGTGCGATGTGTGCAAACGGTCGTTTTGGTGGTCATATTGTTTCGGGTCACATAGACACCACTGGAAAAATTGTGCGGATATATCAAGACGACATTTCGTTTAGATATGTTGTTAACATGCCTCACGACTATATGCGATACATCGTTGAGAAGGGCTCTGTTGCCATTGATGGCATAAGTTTGACCGTTGTGAGTAAAGCTTATGACGCGTTTGAAGTAAGCATCATTCCTCACACGCAAAAACACACCAACTTGCACACAAAGCCGGTGGGAAGTGTGGTGAATGTTGAATGTGACGTGTTGGGGAAATATGTTGAAAGCATGATGTTTTCACAGGGCAACGGCACCACGTCCGCCACGACCGCGACCATTACATCCACGTCCGCCACGCCCGCACCCATCACACCCACGCCCGACACCCCCGCGCTCGACACGCTCACACCTGTCGCACCCGCATCCGACACCCCCGCGCTCATCACGCCCGCACCCATCATCAGCGAAGATTTTTTGAAGACGTGCGGGTTTTGATGCGGTCTAATAGGTCGGTTTAACAAATTCGGCATTTTTTGGAAACATAGAAACACGGGAAGACCCATTTTTGGAAACACAGAAACACAAGAAAACCCATTTTGAAAACATAAAAAAGTCATGGGAGACTAAAACAAATGCAGCAAATTTTTAACACTATTCCCGAGGCACTTGAAGCCCTTCGCGCGGGGCGCGTGATATTGTGCACAGACGACCCAGACCGCGAAAACGAGGGCGATTTTATATGTGCGGCGCAGTTTGCCACCACGCAGAATGTGAATTTGATGGCTGTGCACGCGCGAGGGCTTATTTGCATGCCCATGAGCGCAGATATTGCGAACAGGCTGGCGCTGCCGCCCATGGTGAGCGAAAACACCGACAATCACGAAACGGCTTTCACCGTGAGCATCGATCACATATCCACCACAACAGGCATTTCCGCCGAGGAGCGCGGCATCACCGCTCGCATGTGTGTGCAACCAGACTCTCGCCCCACAGATTTCAGGCGTCCAGGCCACATGTTTCCGCTCACCGCACGCCCAGGCGGTGTGCTTGAGCGCAACGGTCACACGGAAGCCACGGTGGATTTGTGCCGCTTGGCGGGCCTTCATGCTTGCGGGCTTTGCTGTGAAGTGATGCGCGACGATGGCACGATGATGCGCACCAGCGAGCTTTCAGGGCTAGCAAAGCGCCTAGGGCTTGTGATGGTGAGCATCAAAGATTTGCAAAACTATAGAAAGCGCACGGAAATTTTGGTCGAGCGCGTGGCAAGCGCACACATGCCCACGCGTTACGGAGATTTTCGCATCATGCCTTATGTGAACAAACTCAACGGCGAACATCACGTGGCGTTGGTGAAAGGAGACATTGGCAATGGTGAAGATGTGCTCACGCGCGTGCATTCAGAATGTTTAACAGGAGATGCTTTCGGCAGTTTGCGCTGTGATTGCGGAGAGCAACTGCAGGCAGCCATGATGCAGGTGGAGGCCGAGGGCAGAGGTGTTGTGCTCTATATGCGCCAAGAGGGCAGGGGCATAGGGCTTGTGAACAAATTGCGTGCCTATGAGTTGCAAGACGCTGGCATGGACACCTTGCAAGCAAACGAGGCGCTGGGTTTCGCACCCGACGAGCGCGAATATTATATCGGCGCGCAAATTTTGCGAGATTTGGGTGTGAAAACCATGCGGCTTTTAACGAATAACCCCGATAAAGTGTATCAACTGAAAGATTTTGGGCTTAAAATTGCTGAGCGTGTTCCCATAAAAATGCCCGCGAACGGCGTGGATGATTTTTACTTGGAAACAAAGAAGACGAAGATGGGACATTTGCTTTAAGGTTTAACAAATTAGATGGCGCCGAAGTAAAAGCCGCGTAAGAAGGCATATAAGACATCCGCATGTTGAATATGGCGCACAGGCAAAAAAGAGAGAGGATAAAGATGACCTATTGCAACTATAAAAACATATCAGATGAAGTGAATAGCGCAGCCTCTAAGGCTGGGCGCGCGATTGGGGATGTGCAGCTGATTGCTGTGTCTAAAACCGTTGGAAACGATGCGGTCGCGGCGGCAATCGAGCAAGGCGCCACGCATTTTGCAGAAAACAGACCAGATTGCCTGATTGAAAAAGCCCAGGCAAACCCGCAGGTTGAGTGGCATTTCATAGGAAACATTCAATCGCGAAGAATTCCAGACATTGTGCAACATGCACACCTCATTCATTCCCTCTATAAAATCGAACATGCTGAAAAGATAGATAGAGCAGCCGAAAAAATTGGCAAAACACAAAAAGTGTTAGTTGAGGTTAACATTTCGGGCGAAGAAAGCAAAGCGGGCTGTTCGCCTGATGAGGCCGCAAGTTTAGTTTTGGATATCTCGAAGATGCAAAATGTTTGCGTTTGCGGGCTTATGACTATGGCACCAATCGCAAAAAACGAAGCAGAAAACTCTATTATTTATGAAACATTTGAGGGATTAAGGATATTGCGTGATACTATCAGGGACAATTTGAAAACCGCCATCGCTAAAGGCGAGCTTGGCGACGCTGGCGCAGCAGACGCTTTTGTGCATCTTTCGATGGGGATGAGCGGTGATTGGCGGGAAGCCATCGAATGTGGCGCCACCATGGTGCGCATAGGGCGTGCCATATTTCAGCCGCATATGTAAGCGAGCGGAGATGTGTGCGGCTAGAGCGCAAACACAACAAAGCGCAAAAACACAGGAAAACGCGAACGCAAGCGCGGTAAAATGCAAATAAAAAAGCAAAGGCAAAAACATAAACGCAAAAAAGCGACGAGCACAAAAATTAACACTTAAACACAGCATAAAATGCAACACGAAAATGTAACTTGAGGAGAAAAAATGGCAAGCATGTTTAACAATCAGTCAACTGGAGTTTTGCAAGGCTTAAAAGAGAGGCTAGGCTTTGGAAAAAACGATGCGCCTTACAATCAATACAACGAATCGCTAGACGATGGCTATGGCGAATATGAAGACGCTTATGGCGATGGTTATGATGGCTATGACGATGATGGCTATGATGATGCATATGACGGACAATATTCACTGGGCGCGGGCGCGTCTGGAGATGCCGCGCACTCTGGAGCGTCGAGCGCTTCTTCTCCTCGTTTGATCACGCTCGACGATGTGAAAGCCAGCACTTCAAAGATGACTTCCGAGCGATATGGCACAGAACAGCCCGCGTCTCGCAAACGCATAACTGTTAGCAACAATGAATCATATGACAAGATTGTCAACTCTCCAGCCGCCAATGTGAAAAGAGCGGCGGCAACAAGCGCAAACAATGCTTCAGCGACCGACGCAACGAAAGCCAACAAAGCCTCTGAATTTGGTGTTGGTGGTTCTGCTTCAAATGCGCGAGGCGCACAAGGCGGGGGAAGTGGCGGGAGCGCGGCAGGTGTTGGCGGCACAAGTGCCGCTTCGCAAAAATCTCACGAAAGATCGGCTGGTCTTAATTCGTTGTTTACGCCTTCAGCGGGCGCATCAAGTTCGCAATCACGTCGCAGCGTTAACGTTGTGAGACCTTCAACCTATAACGACGTTGCCTGTGTGGCAGACATGTTGCGCACGGGCGGGGTTGTGGTGCTCTATCTTGCGCAAACACCTGAAAGCTTGCAAAAACGAGTGCTGGATTTCAGTTTTGGGGTTGCCAGTGCCTTAGATGCTCACGTAGATTCTGTGGGCGAGAGTGCCTATGCCATAACATGCGGCGAACAGTTAAGCGCAGCTGAAAGAGCTTCGCTTTCTTCGCAAGGCATTTCATAGGGTTGGCGTTGAGTGTGTTTTGCGCTTGCGGCACCTGCTTTATTGTGAGAAACAAAAATCCTCAAAGGGGAAATATAGATGATTTATTTTTTGCTTCGCCTTTTATCTGCCCTTGTGAATATATATACAATTTTGATATTTGTGCGTTGTTTGCTAACATGGATACCCAACAACACGGGCGTGATGTATAGTGTAAACAGCGTGCTTGGAAAAATATGCGACCCATACCTTGACCTGTTTAGAAAAATAATTCCCCCGATTGGCGGAACTATTGATATTAGCCCCATTATTGCACTTCTTGTATTACAATTTGCAATGAATATAGTTTATCAACTTGTTTCGGTGTTCATTTAATATAATTACCAGCAAATACGACGTGAATTTGGCAATAAACGTAAGATAAACGTGAGATAAAACATAGTTAAACACAACCGAAGGGACACAACATGGCTATCACATCGCTCGACATTCAAAATCAAAGTTTTTCTATCGACCGCAAAGGATACGACGTCGATGAAGTGGATATTTTTCTTGAACACGTGGCAGACGAAATAGATGCGCTGAACGATCGCATTGCAGAGCTTGAGGGAGAACTTGGGCTGGCGCATGGTTCAGCCGATGCAGAAGGGTCTAAAGAAGGTGCGGCGAGCGACCCGTTTGCGCCTTCCACGACAGAGCAAACATCTGACGCTGCCATGAAATCTCATGACGCAGACACTCAAGAGGCGAAAGATGCTGCTGCTAAAAATGAAGAGCAAGAAAAGCGCATCGACGAGTTGGAAAAGCAGTTGAATGAAAAACGCGCAAACGACAGCGCCATATCTCAGGCGCTCATCATTGCACAGCGCACAGCAGACGACACGATTGCACGCGCGGAAGTTGAGGCGGCGGGCATCATTGATGCTGCGAAAGAGGAAGCTGAGAAAATTGTGTCTGGTGCAAACGCCGATAAGCAAGACATCATCAACGAGTCAAAGCAACTAGACGTTGAGTGCGAAGAAATTCGCGGGCGTTTCCAAGAGATGTTGAAAGATTTCATCAACGATGCAACCAACAAGCTGGCAGACATTTCTGATTCATCGCTCATGGCAAGCGCACACGCACGCAGGAATGCACTGGATTCTAACTCGAGCGTGAGTGCTCAGGCAAATGCGCAAACTTATGTTACCCCCACGCTGGAAGGCAGTGATGCGCCAGTTGCCGCGGCTGCGGTGGCCAGCAAAAATCAGATGCCCGAGCGCGACTTGTCTGGGTTCGGAGATGCCGCCATCGATGACATCGACATCGACGAGTAACGTTTTTTGGCTTTCAGCGTGCGGCAGTGCGAGCGTGAGTTGCTGGGTGCTTGAGCCATGGAAACGCAAAAAGTAAAACTCGGGGATGTGGCTGAATTTAGAAAAATTTCAGTCAAGCCAGAAACGGGCACAATATATCACTGCTATAGCCTTCCTGCTTTCGATAACGATAAAACACCTGAAGTTCTAGATGGCGAAGATATATTAAGCAATAAGTTATTGATCAAAGAAAACGACATTTTAGTTAATAAACTCAATATGCGCTTTAAAAGAATTTGGAGAGTTAATAACTTAAATGACAACAGTGTTTGCTCAACTGAATTCTTACCTTTGGTAACAAGTGAAAATGTTGACCGAGATTTTATCTATTACGTTTTATTGACAGATGTCTTTACAAGGCAACTTTCACGTATAAGAACTGGAACTTCGAGCTCTCACCAGCGTGTTAAACCAGAATGGATTTTAGATTTCGAGTTTGATTTGCCGCCACTTTCCACCCAAACCCAAATCGCGCATATCCTTTCTACCCTCGATGCCAAAATCGCAGTGAATAAC
>CAVEFW010000220.1:1476-6669 GCA_963615035.1 Phocaeicola dorei | reverse complement strand
GAAAAACGCATGTTGCAAGAGGCGGTCGACAGCTTATTTGACAATGGCAGGCGCGGTCGCGCCGTTACAGGCCCTGGTGGCAGACAGCTAAAGAGCCTCTCTGACATGTTGAAAGGCAAACAGGGGCGTTTTCGTCAAAACTTGCTTGGCAAGCGCGTAGATTATTCTGGGCGTTCTGTAATCGTTGTAGGGCCTACTCTAAAGTTGCATCAATGTGGCCTGCCTTCTCAGATGGCACTAGAGCTATTTAAGCCATTTGTCATGAAGCGCTTGGTAGAGCTAGATCACGCGGGAAACATCAAGGCAGCAAAACATGCTGTAGATCGTGGTGCTAGTTATGTTTGGGACGTTTTGGAAGAGGTCATCACAGAACACCCCGTGCTTCTAAACCGCGCCCCAACCTTGCACCGTTTGGGCATTCAGGCATTCGAGCCTGTGCTCGTTGAAGGCAAAGCTATAAAGTTGCATCCACTTGTTTGCACGGCTTTCAACGCCGACTTCGACGGCGACCAGATGGCTGTGCATGTGCCGCTTGGCAATGGTGCACAAGCAGAAGCGCGCGTGCTCATGTTGTCTAGCAACAACGTGAAAAGCCCTGCTCATGGCCGCCCGCTTACTGTGCCAACACAAGATATGATTATTGGCTTGTATTACCTAACGGCTGCACGCGAGGGCTTTCCTGGCGAGGGTCGCGCTTTCTTGAGCTTAAAAGATGCCATCTGTGCCTATGAATCGCGTGCAGATGTAGACTTGCAAGCGATTGTGGAAGTGCGCTTGTCTCGCGATTGCAAGGTGGCAACAAAATATGGCGAATTTGAAGATCATAGCGCAGGAGATCGCATTGAAACCACCATCGGGCGCATGATTTTCAACGAGATTTTGCCACCAGATTATGAATATTTGAATTACGAGATGAACAAAAAGGAAATCAGCCGTTTGGTGGAAGATGTGTGCAATCGCTATTCCGCATCTGAAGTGCCTCCAATTTTGGATGGCTTGAAAGCGAATGGTTTTCACTATGCCACTCGTGCTGGCCTTACGGTGTCGGTGTATGACGCAACCATTCCTCCCTCGAAAAAAGAGATCTTGGCAGACGCCGATGAAAAGGTTGCAAACATCGAAGAGGAATATGAAGATGGCACAATGAGCGCGGGTGAGCGCCACAAAAACATCATCGATGTGTGGACACAAGCCAACGAAGATGTGGGCAACGCCATGGCAGACAACTTCGATAAGTTCAACCCGATATATATGATGGCGTTTTCTGGTGCTCGTGGTAACATCAAGCAGATTAGACAGCTTGCTGGCATGCGCGGATTGATGGCAGACCCGAAAGGTGAAACAATCGACCGTCCTATCAAGGCTAACTTCCGCGAAGGCTTAAGCGTTTTGGAATACTTTATTTCCACACATGGTGCGCGTAAAGGTTTGGCTGACACCGCACTTCGCACAGCAGACTCTGGTTATCTAACGCGTCGTTTGGTAGACGTTTCTCAAGACGTGATCATCCGTGAGATCGATTGTGGTTCCACAGATGGTGTGCCATATCCTGTGCGAAACGATAAGGGAGATCTAGACGACAACTTGATTGGCCGTTGCTTGTTAGAAGATGCAAAAGATGATAGCGGCAACGTTGTTTTGGCTGCTGGTGAATACATCGAATCGATGGCGGCTTTGCGCGAAATAGACGCGGCGGGCATAGACACACTTGTCATTCGCACTATCATGACATGTCACGCAAGCACAGGCGTGTGTCAACACTGCTATGGCTGGGATTTGGCGACAGGCCGCCCTGTGAACATCGGCACTGCTGTGGGCATCATTGCCGCGCAATCCATCGGCGAGCCTGGCACACAGTTAACCATGCGCACATTCCACTCGGGCGGTGTTGCAGGCGAAGACATCACGCATGGTCTGCCTCGTGTGCAAGAGCTTTTCGAGGCGCGCAAACCTAAAGGCCAGGCTGTTATCGCTGAAATTTCGGGCACATTGCAAGAGTTCGGCGATAAAACTTCTAAGAAATATACAATTCATGACGATGAGGGCAACTATCGAGAATATGAAGTTTCTGCGCGTGCACAGCTCATGAGTGGGTTGCATGATGGAGATCATGTGGAAGTGGGCCAGCAGATCACGAAAGGTTCCATCAATCCACACGACTTGTTGCGCTTGACAGATCCGAACACAACCCTGCGCTATATCGTGGGCGAAGTTCAGCGCGTATATGTAAGCCAAGGTGTAGACATCAACGACAAACACATCGAAGTTATAGCGCGTCAGATGTTGCGCAAGGTGGTTGTGTTAGATGCGGGGGATTCCGATTTGCTTACAGGCAAACAAGTTAACCGCTTTGAGTTCAATAAAGTTGCCAATGCTTTGATTGCAGAAGGCAAAGAGCCGCCAGTGGGCCAACCTCTTTTGCTCGGTATCACGAAAGCATCGCTTGCCACAGACTCGTGGCTGTCTGCTGCATCTTTCCAAGAAACAACAAAGGTGCTCACAGATGCTGCCCTGGAAGGAAAAGTAGACAGGTTGCAAGGCTTGAAGGAAAACGTGCTCATCGGCAAGCCTATTCCTGCAGGCACAGGGCTTGACAGATATCACAACGTGGGGCTTACATATCGTGGAAAGCCTGTTTCAAAGACAGACAACGAACACTTGCCAGACTTTGCACCAGATGCTCTTCGCGATATCGAAGGGCTTTTGCCAGAGATTTCAGATGACGATGACGATTTGTCTATCTATGCGCCTGGCATGGGCACATCTTTTTCGCCTAACATGCGCGGAAGAAAGCAACTCACAGACGAAGAGGCTCGTCTATACATTTTTGATGATTTGGGCGTGTCGCAGCGTTGGGCAAACAAATTTAGCGAGGCAGACATAGAAACTGTGGCAGATTTGGTTGGTCATACAGAAGATGATTTGATGAGGCTAGATGGAATTGGCACAAAGGCCATAGAGGAGCTTAAGGCAGGGCTTGCAAAATATAACTTGGAGCACGTTATCCAAAGCGATTTGCAAGCGTCGCGCGACGAGATGAGCAATTTGCTAGACATGGTGTTTAGCCCCGATGACTCCATCTTGATTGGCGGCAGCGAGCCTGCGAAATTTAATACAGATGGCGAAGAGATGTTGGGCGAGGCCTTGCCTCCAAGAACATATCAGCGCAGCCTAGATGAACTAGATGCGCTTTTGGGCTCTGTGGAATCGTATGGATTCAGCGAAACCAGTGAAGAGGGCGAAGCTGAATCGAATGCAGCCATGTCTCGCGGGGAAGAGTTGTTGGGTGTGTCAGATGGCACATCTGGCGGCATGACGAGTGCAGATGGCACAACAGATGCAGATGGCGCAGATGATGGCGCGGACGCTTTTTTAGATGGCTTAGACATGAGTCTTGACAACATCGAAGACATTCTTGGTGTCAGTGGCGGCGAAGATGCTGACGATGGCGAAAATGCCAGCGGCGATGAAGTTGCTGACAGCGGCGACGAAGAATAAAGGCATGGCTTTTTAATGGCGCGTTTATTTGGAACCGATGGCATTCGCGGTGTTGCCAACGATAGCATCACGTGCGAGCTAGCCTATAAACTGGGTCAAGCCGTGGTGTTGTTTTTGGGCTCACACATTTTGGTGGGGCGCGACACACGTGTGTCTGGTGAAATGCTAGAATCTGCACTGAGTGCGGGCATTATGAGCATGGGCGGCACAGTCTTGCAAGCTGGCGTGTTGCCAACACCTGGCGTGGCCTTGCTTGTTCGCGAATTTGAATGTTCAGGCGGGGTTGTGATTTCTGCAAGTCACAACCCGCCTGTTTATAACGGGTTGAAAGTTTTCGACTCTTTTGGCTATAAGTTGCCCGATGAAAAAGAAGATGAAATAGAAGCTTTCATTAAAAGTGGTGGCATAAAGGCGCACCCATCGGGCAGCGGTTCATCTGAGGGCAGCGATTTATCTGTGGGCGGTGCGAAAAACATAAAACTTGCCGCAGGAGATGCAACAGGAAAGCTCAAGCGTGCAAATGGTGCGCACCAGATATATATAGACCATGCTGTGTCTGCAATAAAAAGCCAAGGCGTTTCCTTCGACGGTTTGCACGTGGCGCTTGATTGCGGGTATGGGGCCAGTGCCACAACCAGCATCAGCGCACTAAAAGAACTCGGTGCCAAGGTCTCTTGCATTCACGATGCGCTAGACGGTGAAAAAATCAACGTTGGCTGTGGCTCTACTAATTTGGAACCGCTGCGCAAATTTATGAGCGAGTGTGGAGCAGATGTGGGTGTGGCACACGATGGTGATGCCGATCGCGTTATGCTCATCGATTCAAAGGGCGAACAAATAGACGGCGATACGATTGGTGCTGTTTTGGCCATCGACATGAAATCGCGTGGGCGTTTAGCAAAAAATGCGTTTGTAGGCACCGTTATGTGCAACTTGGGCTTTATGCACGCCATGCGCGATGCTGGCATAGATGTGGTGCAAACAAAAGTGGGCGATAGATATGTGCTAGAAGAAATGCGTGCTCACGGCTATAACTTGGGTGGCGAGCAGTCGGGCCATATAATCATGCTTGATCACAATACCACAGGCGATGGCCTTATGAGTGCTGTGCAATTTATATCTGCTGTGTTGCGCAGCGGCAAATCGTTTGAGGAAGCAGCGCACACTTTCAAGAAATTCCCGCAAGTGCTCATAAACGTTTCAGATGTTGACAAACACGCGCTTGATGAGTGCGAGAGCGTGTGGGAAGCGGTTCACGAAGTGGAAAGCGATTTAGGCGATTTGGGTCGAGTGCTTTTGCGTCCAAGCGGCACAGAGCCCTATGTGCGAGTGATGGTGGAAGCATCTAGCGAAAAAACAGCACAAAACTATGCCGAAAAAATTGCAGATGTTGTGAAAAAACACTTAGCTCTTTAGTAAATAACCAAGCCTTTATCTAAGCAATCACGCTTTAATCGCGTGTTCTTAATCGCGTGTCGGCACTGGCGATAATTTCTGCATGCGCTTTTGCATGCACTTCTGCGTGGGTGCACTTGCGAAGGCTCACCACTAAACTTCAACCTTTAACCCCTTTTGTTTGAACCTTCGCTTTTGATTTTTCGCATTTATGTGCGCGTCCAGAAAATTGCCAAAAGCACACAGTCTATTTTTTCTTTGAGTTGTTCTTGGCTAACTTCGCAACTGCCTTTATAAGGC